>JAOASF010000091.1 GCA_025210175.1 Crocinitomicaceae bacterium
AGAAAAAGGATACGATTGGATCAAAGCAGAGTTGGTATAATGGAAACAATGACGCAATCACAATTGCGCGAGTTTACAGCTGGATGGAATAAAACAGCTTTAAACTTCGATGCAAAAGATATTGAAACCGCCGAAGGAGTCTTGAACGAGATGAACTTCCCTACAACGAAAGTTGAAGCATGGAAGTACACACGTTTGGCGAAATTGGCGAAACAAAAATTTACACCGGCTATCGAAACCAAAGTTGCCAACTTCGAGGCAATCGAAGAAGGGACAACCAAATTGGTTTTCGTTAACGGTATCTACCAAGCTGCTTTGTCGAACACGGCAGGTGCTGGTATCCAAGTCCAAAACTTGGCCACTCAAGCTCAAGTTGCAAACAACATTCCTGTTGAGGGTGAGGTTTTCAACGCAATGAATACTTTATTTGCTCAAGATGGAGCAAATATCGTGATCGAAAAAAATCAAAGTGCAGAGAACATTCACTTGGTATTCATCCAAGCTGGAGCTTCAGCAGCGAACATGGTGCGTAACCAAATCACTGCAGAAACAGGTTCAAAAGCGACGATTATCATGCACTTCCAATCGGAAGAAGGTGCAAACGGATTTTCGAATGTAATCACAGAGGTGGATGTAAAAGAACAAGCTCATTTAACAATGTACCAAGTACAAGTTGAAAACGAAGCAAGCTTCCACATCAATTCTCAGTTTGTGAAACAAGCGCGTGATAGCTACTTCCACATTCATACAACTACTTTGAATGGAAGTTTAACGCGTAATAATCTGAATATTGAGGTAAACGGTTCAAACGCCGACACTCACTTGAATGGGATGTACCTAGGTCATGGAAACATGCACGTAGACAACCACACAATCGTTGACCACAAAGTGGCACATTGTGAATCGAATGAGTTGTACAAAGGAGTTATGGCCGACAAAAGTACAGCTGTATTCAACGGAAAGGTATTCGTACGCAAGGACGCTCAAAAAATCAACGCCTTCCAATCAAATGGAAACGTATTGTTGAGTGATGATGCAACGGTAAATTCTAAACCAGAATTGGAAATTTACGCAGACGATGTGAAGTGTTCGCACGGATCAACGACTGGTCAGTTGGATGAAGAAGCAGTCTTCTACCTGCGTTCCAGAGGTATTTCAGAAAAAGCAGCTCGTAAGTTGATGGTTTCTGCCTTTGTAGGTGATGTAATAGATAAAATTGAAGATGATGCGGTGAAGTCCTTTATTTATGGTAAATTAGCCCATCTGTTTGGTTGGGATTTCTAAAAAGTCGAGACCCACAATAAAAAACTTAAAACCAGCTTTCTGAGCTGGTTTTTTTATGCATCAATATCCGCATCAAAGCCTTTCAAAAGAAGAGCTATTTCGGAAATCATTTGGTCGCGTTGTTCCACTTTACCTTTGTCTTTTTCTAAGTACTCTTTCAAGTAAAGTTGCGCTTCCAAAATTTGCGTTTCTTCAAAAGGACCGTCTAGGTTTTCGATAACTGTCAAACATTCAAATGCCTCGAAGAAATCACCACTGGTCGCCATAGCCACAAAATCAGCCAAATAGGGTGTGAAATCCACCTTGCTTTGCCAACAAGCTCCAATTAACATTTTTCTGTATGTTGGGTTGTCTTCATTTCGCATCAATTCCACCATTGGCAACATGGATGAAGAGTCTGACAATTTGTTGAAGAAATCCTCCAAGGCCATTTTTACTTTCTCGGATGAAGTCGTTTTATACAAATCAAACATCGGCTTGATTACGTGCTCATTACCTTCGCCTTCCAAAATTTTTATGGTCTGCAAAACCGTTTTCTCCTCTTTGCTTTCCAGCTTGGTTAATAGGGTTTGCGTTTTCTTTGGGATGTTTGTTTGACCGGACATACTCTTTTTTTTGGCAAAAGTAGAACAAACAGTAGATGATAAAAAGGAAAATAGCGGAAAGAAAATATCTTTGTTTCATGTCAAGCAATAAACTCTTCATTTTCGGTCTTGTGATCAGCACGCTCATTTCGAGTTGTGTCAATCATGTTGAACCATCAAGAGTTCAGATTGTGCACATTTACTCTGACGTAATTGGCCCAAAGGACGATAATTTGTTTCACGACTTCGAAAAGGAAGCAAAAATTGATGTCCGTATCCACAAAATGAGTTTCGACTCTATTTTCCGATTGCTTTACACCAAGCGCTACTCAACCAATATCGATATGGTTTTGTTTAAAGAGCCCCGGCACCTTGGATTGTTGCAACAAACCAACCTGCTTTACGCTCCCAAAAGTGACCCTGAGGAATATTGGCAACCAGTGGCAATTGATCCCTTGATTTTTAAATATGCGAGTGATAGTTCACAAAACTTTCTGACCTATGGACAAATTGCGCGAAGTGACAAGGGTATTTTGGTACCCAGCGATGAACTGCGGTCAACTTATTTATCTGAGATCTTAACTCATCTCTCCAAAATTTACCCAAAATATTCACAGAGCGCTTGGCAGGAGAAGGTTCGATTAACGGATACGATTTATCCAAAAGGGATTCAAATGATCAATTGGTCCTTTCATTCGGAATTGAAATCAACCGATTTTCGTTATTCCATGTATCCCGATCAAGGATTTTACGGAGCTGTAGGAAAAGAAACGGGTATTGCCATTATCCAAAACAATCCGAATTTAACGAACTCCATTTTGCTTCACGAATACTGTAGACGAGAGCTATGGCGCAAGAAACTTGCCGATCGATTGGGAATATTTGGCCTGTTGAGTTATGAGGAAAATAGAGATCGCTATCCATTTATTGCTCAACCTGAAACCAGGACAGTAAAAAAATAAAAAAGGCAAACCTATAAGCCGGGTTCTGTCTGCCGAAGCAGGTTCATCATTTATCTAGCCCCAACATCACTGCGGGGGTCAAGCAATCTACCCTCCAGGTTAGGCGAGCAACCTTCTTCAAAATTAATTGATCCCTGGTATACATGATCTTGCAGCCCACAAGGTTTACACTGCCGAACGAGTCACCCCTTTCGCGGTGGGCTCTTACCCCACCTTTTCACCTTTTCTCCGAGAAGCTAAGCTTACTTCGGAGTAGTTTGTTTTCTGTTGCACTTTCTGTACTCACATACATGAGCCCTTCCAGTTAGGAAGTGTGGTGCTCTTTGCTGCCCGGACTTTCCTCCCCGAAATTCGGAGCGATGAACCGGTTTGCCTTTCAGCAAAGGTACTCAAACCATTAGTTTTTTAATATCAAAGGATAAACGTAATTCAGATGGATGAAAAAGGAAGAACTCTGATTCGCATTGCTCAGCTTGGCATCTATAACGCCTTTGAGTTTGTATACAACATCCCCATTCGATCTCACTTCATATAATTCAAAATCTTCAACGAATAGTTTGCTCTTAAAGTTCTGTGAATTTAGCGTGGAAAAGATTTCACCATTTCTTTCTATTTCCAACCCCACCGCATAATCCCAAGTTTTGGAAGTCGGTTTTACAAAATTGATAAAATCTTCCGTGTAGCAACCTAAATTGGAGCCGTTAACGATAATCTCCCGTGTATACTTGTTGTTTTTTACGGAAGTAATCTCTGCCCTGACCTTGGTATAATTTCCGACGGAAGTCCATACATTAAACCCAGTGCCTAGCAGCGTATCTTCATTGTACCACTTCACATCCGAAATATTCAGTGTGTCTTCACCAGACAGATACAAAGAAACGTTATAGCTACCCGACATGTAATGCTCTATCTTAACATCCATGTCGTTATCAAAACCAACAGTCAGGGTGTTGCATACCACTTCTGTATGTCCGTTATAAAACTGGTATTCTCCACAGATTACATACTTCCCTGGTTGCGAAATAGTGTATTCATCATACCCTACAAATTTCCCATCGATGAACCATTTTATGGATGTGATTTTATCAGCGTTGGAGTGATTCGCACGACTGAGCACCATCAATGGTTCAATAAACCGGTCTGCCAACAACAAGGAATCACCACCTGTCAAGAAAGAAGCCAAGGGAGGTAGCTCTCCGTTGCCATCGAATACACCTAAACGGTACTTACCATCTGCAGTCACCATTTGCCCAAAGGCAAAGGGCACGTTGTTTTTAAACAAGGTTCCATTTTCTACCTTTGCCCCGTTCACTCCCGCTTCGTACAACACGGTTTCATTGTCGACGGTACCCGAAATTCGAAAAACAGGGTCATTCGTTTCAGGCAACTCCTGAACTTGAATGGTACTTTTCTTACATGCCGCAAGGGAAAGCAGTACAATCAAACTCAATATCCACCTCACTTTCATCTCTTTTGTCTGATTAAATGTCTAATATATATCTGTCCACTAAATGGTGTTACCACTGTGGTCGCTATCTCTCTGTTTTGAATAGGGTCGAATAGTTGATACGACAAGTTTCCGCCAATCATGATATTTCTGGATACATAGAACCCATACCCCAAACTCATTTGCAGATTTACTTTGCGAAGACCATAGTTTTCTCCCATGATCAATCCGGTGCGTTCGCTGTTTCCATTTTTCAAGTAACTGTAATTCATGGCTGAGTGAACAAACAATTGCAGCGTTGGACCAAAATTCAATTGATGTTTGTCCTTTTTGAATTGAACCATCAATGGGAAATCGAGGCGATACAAATCAGTATACTGGTAAATGTTTTGATAGGTATCTAGATCATAACTGTAATGCTGACTTTGTTCCTTCATTTCAATAAAGGTCTTTTCAACCTCTGCCATCAGACCAAGGGAGAATCCCCAGTATCCTGATTGATAATTGTACCCCATACCCAGTAGGCCACTCTTGGTGAGCATGGAACGACCTTCAGAAACAGCTGTTCCTAATCCCAAACCTGCTTGCACAAAAATCGCGTGGTCCTTTTTGGATTTGAGTTTCAAAAGACTAAAATCCGTTGTCGGTTGGGCAAAAGTGCTTACTCCCTCCATTTTTCTGAACGGAATTCGTCCAACCTCATATTGTTTTCTTTCCGGAATGGAAAGCAAAGGTTTTTCTTCCATTTGATTGATGGAATTCACCAGGTTTAACTTTGTCAACGGGCCCGTTTGCGGCGATCCTTCAACTCCGATTACCGCATCCATATCTTGACCTTGGTTAGAAAGATTCTCTTCAGCTTTCTCAGTGGAACGTTTATTGGAGATCACTTGTTCCAGCGTAACAAGAGGCATGTTGGGGTGCTCTGTTAACTTCTTCAGTTTTTCAATCGCCTTAGCAGCAATGTTGTTATTACTTTGAGAACGGCTTGAACTCTGCGGTTCGAGAGACTTTTTTATCAACGGTATTATTTTACCGCCTGACTTTTCGGTTAAAGCTGATTTTTCCAGCTCCTCTGTTGGATTTGTTGTCGTTTTCGATACAGTTTTATTTTGAGATTCAGTCCCTTTGTTTTCATTTGAGCGGTCTGAAGAATTCGATTCATTTTCCGACTCGGCCAAAATCGCTATTCCTTTCTTCGAATCATCCGATTGAAGAGGAAGTAGGAAATAGGCACCTATCATTACGACAGGAAGCAACACAAACCACCAAAACCCTAAACCACGTCTTTTCTTCTCTTTAGGAAGCATTTTTTCTACTTCTGCAAAGAAGGAAGGGTCATAGGTAAACTTTTGGCCACTAAAAGCTTTGCGAGCCAAATCGTCAATGCGATCGTCGTCCCACTTTATATTGCCATTCGTTTCCATTTGTCTTCTAAATTTTCCAATTTTTCTCTCAACACTTTTCTCCCATTTGATAGATGCCACTTAGATGTTCCTTCCGGAATATTCAACTGTTCACCTATTTCCTTGTGTGAATACCCTTCTATGACATAGAGGGTAAACACCATTTTTGTTAAATCCGGCAACTGATCTACAAGAGCCAAAATATTTTGCTCTCCTAAGTTGCTCTGCGATTCATTTTCTACTCCTTCCGAAAAGAATTCTAGTTGACTTTCGTCGTCCGTATTCATCTGGCGGGATTGATGTTTTTTCGATTTGCGGTACTCATCAATCAACGTATTATTCGCAATTCGTTTAGCCCATGCATTAAAATTCAATTCTTCCAAGTTCATGTCCTTGAGCGCTTGAATGATCTTTACAAAAGCAATGTTTAATGAAGAACGAGCATCCTCTTCGTTACGATGATATTGAAAACATGCAGGCATGAGCAAGTGAAAACAATACTCGAAGAGTTGTTCAATTGCTTTTCGGTCGTTTTTCTGACTCAGTAGTAAGATCTTCGGATCAATTTTCATCCAGTTGTTAAGTCTACGTATGACCTGCTTTTTCTGCAATTTACATCATTTTTTCGGCGAATAATCATTCCCATCGAAATCCCAAACGATATATGCATTAAATTGGTTGGGCACAAAAACATTTTTTTTCATGAGGCTGCATCTTATTCGCCATGCCAAGACCAATCAAGCAT
>JAOASF010000092.1 GCA_025210175.1 Crocinitomicaceae bacterium
AATGTGGTCCTGGTTTTATCGATATTACGAATACAGGGATAGACTTGAATTTGACGGATGACTCTGAGGCTGGTTTCACATTACCTTTCCCATGGTTGTTCCAAGGAACACTCGTGAATACGATAACAGTTGGTAACAACGGAGGTATTTTGGTAAACACCACCAACGGACAAGTTGGATACACCATGACGAGTGGAGATGGTTTCTACCCCTTCGTTCAAGATTTGGATAACGACATCAACGGGGTGAATCAAGTAGGTGTGCTTTGGGCAGTTCAAGGTACAGCACCGAATAGAAAATTCATTGTAATGTGGAAGGATAGAACGCATTTTTCTGGTGCAACCAACCTGAACCCATGTACTTTTGAGTTTGTATACGACGAGGCTACAACAGAAGTTTATTACACTTATCCTGACGTTGATTTTGGCAATACTGCTTATGATTTTGGTGCAGATGCGGAAATTGGTGTACAGGGGCCTGCTCATGATGTAATCATTTCGATGAATTCACCTCAATATTTGCAGGAGAATGATTGTGTTCACTTGTATTACACAAATTGTCCAAAACCAACAAACATTGTATTGCAATACGTTACTCCAGATGAAGCTGCTTTTTCGTGGACAGCTGGTATGTCCAACGAAACGCAATGGTTGGTAGTGTACGATACATCAGGCTTTGATCCAATGGCTGGAGGTACGAGCTTAACTGTAACGCCAAGTCCCTCTGTAACTTTGGTTGGTTTGCAACAGTTGACCAACTACGACATCTATGTAATGGCTATTTGTGCCAATGGAGATACATCCTTTGCTTCTATGTTTACTTTTAGAACTCTGCCTTTGTGTAGCGATCCGAACAGCGTAGTAGCAAGTACAGCCATAGATAGTTTGTTTTCCAATTGGAACTGGACTGCTTTTGATCCGATGTATCCAATTACGTCTTTTGAATTGCATTACGGCTTCGAAGGATTTGATCCGGCAACAGGTGGAAACTTGGATATTTCCAATACAACTCCTGGAGATACCACTTACGATCCAAACTTCTTAGCGGGTGGGGTTTATCAATTGTATGTGCGTGCAGTATGTGATACCTTGACTTCCAATTATGTAGGTCCGGTACTCTTTAAAATGCCATTGACTAACGATAGCGTTTGTGGTGCTGAAACTTTACCTGTTGACGGCATCAGTAGAATTTTCAATAACCAAGGTGCAACAACACAAGTGAATGAGAACACGATTGCTCCTCCTATTACAGGTGCACAAGAAACGGATGGTTGGTTGAACAATTCATTGAACTTTACCACTTGGTTTAAGTTCCAAGCGCCAGCTTCTGGTAACATGAGAGTGAATGCAACTGATCGTACGTTTAATGGTCAAATTGCGGTATACGAAATCATTACTTGTAACGATTTCACTTCCTTCAATCTCATAGCAGCAAACGACGATGAAATTGATGGAACGTCACTTGCGCCAAACTTTACAATCTGTGGCTTAACACCAGGAGCTGAGTATTACTTAATGCACGATTCGTATAGTACTTCACAGACTGGGACCTATGCTTTGGCTTTATCTCCAATCGCTTTGGAAGCTGGTGTGGCAGGCAATACGGTAGCGATCTGTTCAAAAGATACGATCAACTTGTTTACAGGTATTGCAGGTTACCAATCAGGTGGAGTTTGGAATGACATTGATGGAACCTTCCACATTGTGAATGACAGTTTGTTCAACACTTCAGGCTTGGCATACGAAACGTACAACTTTGAGTACCGATTGACGGATGGTTGTGCTACGGATGCAGTAGTGGGGTCTTATCGAATTTATCCTCCGTCAAGAGCGGGTAACGACGGTTCCATAACTATTTGTAAAAATGAGCCGTTCTCTACTGTTTCTGCCTTGGGTGGAACCTTCGATGCAGGTGGTATTTGGAAAGACGCGAATAACAATCAGATTGCTGGACCAAATGTACCTCAGGGGACACTTAATATACCGGGTAATTACAATTACACGTACTTGGTCAACAACGGAGTTTGTCCTCAAGACACGGCGATTGTAACCGTATCTGTAATGAGTAGCTGCGACTTCATGGAAGTAGGAGAGTTGGAAGCGAACAACTTCACGGTATATCCAAACCCGACAAACGACAAGATTACTGTTTCTTTTGACCAGTCAGCGCAATTCAGTGAAATGGTGTTGATTGATATCAACGGTAAGGTATTGACTAGTTTGGCAGTGAGCTCAACGAGTACCGACATGGAAATTAACCTGAATCAATACGAACGCGGTGTTTACATTTTAAAGGCCATTGGTCGAGATGTGTCCATCGTCCGTATCGTTAAAGAATAGCACATTAACCTTCTTAGCCCATGACAAAGTGGTCATGGGCTAATTTTTCCTTTATTTATTTTTTTTATAACTATGAAACACGATTATTCAAATCAAGAACGATCGAATAGCCGAAAGAGAAGTAGGTTGGGGTCCTTTGCTTTTAAGGCTCTCCTTGGCTTTGCCTCTATTTTCTTTGTGGCTCGAAATGTTTATTCCCAATCTACTGTAACTGCTAACCCTACGAACAACAATGGGTCAGCTGCTGTGACATTTAATTTTGTCAACAACAATGCATACGACATCATTATTACTGATGTGGCGTCTGTAACTGGATCTTCTGCAGCGAATAGTGCAACCTTATGGTACAAGCCTGGAGCCTTGAACGGATCACCGGGTACCATCAATACCACAAATGGCTGGTTTTCGACAACTTCTCAACCTTTTACCGGGATTGCGAATACCACCACCACCACCACTCAGCCGATGTTGACTGGTTTGGCTGTAACGGTACCAGCTGGTCAAACTTATTCCATGTGTTTCACCTTGTCAAGTTCACTCAGATACTCGACAATAGCAGCCGGAAACTACACGTATTCTGGAGGCGGTTGTACCATAATTGAAGGAACGGATATAGGTTGGGGAGGAACTTTTCCTTCGCCAAATATCAATAACCGTGGTTTCATCGGGTCAATTACGTTTATTCCTGCAGTGCCATGTACGTCGCCACCGACTGCTGGTTCTATCTCGGCAGCTACCAACCCGGTTTGTCCAAACGTTAACTCCAATTTGACTTTGTCAGCTGGAACAGGAGGGACAGGTCAAACCTACCAATGGTTATCATCTGCCTCAGCTACAGGACCTTGGTCTCCTATTGCCGGAGCAACCAACTCTTCTTATTTGGCTAACCAAACATCAGATACATACTACCGTTGTGCTGTTACATGTACCGGAATGTCTGATACTACTGCAGCATATTTGTTGCAGACTTCAAGTTTCTTGAATTGTTACTGTACGAGTAATGCCACAGCAACCACTAATGAGGATATCGTTGGGGTACATATCAGCACGTTGAGTAATACTTCTTCTTGTTCTTCAACTGGAGGGGCGGGGAGTATGCCGCAACAGTATTCCAATTACACCGCTACAGTCCCTGCTCCGCCTTTGGCTCGTACGGTTAATTATCAAATGACAGTAGATGTTGGAACTTGTGGAACATCTTCAAATAATAACTCGACAAGAGTTTTCATCGACTGGAACCAGAACGGACAATTTACAGATCCAGGAGAGGATGTATATACAAGTCCAACCTTCACGAATGGACCACACTCAGAAAGTTTCGTTATCAATGTTCCTGTAGGTGCTACCTTGGGACTAACTCGTATGCGTGTAATTACTGTTTTAACAACTACACCTACTAGCATCAACCCATGTGGAACATACACAACAGGAGAAACAGAAGATTATTTTGTTGAAATTTTAGCCGTTCCTACATGTCCACAACCAACAGGTTTAACTGTATTGAGTACAACGACCAATTCGGCATCGTTGGATTGGACAGCTGGTGGATCTGAAACAACTTGGCAAGTACAATACGGAACGCAAGGATTTACTTTAGGATCTGGAACTTTTGCAACTATTTCTCCGAACTCGGATGCAATTATTAATGCTTTGACTCCATATTCTTTTTACGATGTATATGTACGTGCAATTTGTGGACCTGGAGATACTTCTTTGTGGACACCTAAAAAGACCTTCAATACATATGGTTTAGGAGGATACATGGAAATGGATTTGAAATGTCACCCAGATGGGTTCATTGATATTTCACAAACAGGTACTGCTGATCCATTGGTAACGGATGGTGAAATTGGATTCACGCTTCCATTCCCATTCTACTTCCAAGGTGCTGAGGTTAATCAAATTACCATTGGAAATAATGGAGCGGTAGTTTTCAATACCATTTCAGCGCAAATCAGCCCTACGAATTCAAACATGTCAACGGTGAATGTTGCAGAAGGTTTGTATCCTTTGTGGGATGACCTTGAAGATGGTGGAGGAAATGTATACTGGGAATTGCAAGGAACGGCTCCAAACAGACGTTTTGTAATTCAATGGACGAAAAAGCACGATGCCTATGCAGCTGGTGTGCCTTATAACTTCCAATTGGTTATGGAGGAAACAACAGGGAAAATCTATTATCAGTATGACAATGTTATAGTAGGTTCTGCTACCTACAATTACGGAGCATCCGCTACCATAGGTTTGTCTGGACCTCAACAAGATTTCCCTATTTCGTTTAACTCGGCAAACTTCCTTCAGGAAAATTCTTGTGTTGAGTTTTACTATACCAACTGTCCAAAACCAACCAACTTGTTGTTGCAATACGTTACTCCTGATGAAGCCGCGTTCTCTTGGACGGCTGGTTTGTTTGGAGAATCGAACTGGACAGTAAAATACGGGCCTGCAGGATTTGACCCGAATACTGGCGGTACATCTCTTACAGTTGGACCAAGTCCTACCGTTACGTTGGTTAACTTGACTCAGTTGACTTGTTACGATGTTTACATTTACGCAGAATGTTCAGCGGGTAATTCTTCCTTTGCTCTTGTAGGAAACTTCTGTACACTTCCTTTGTGTGCGAATCCTACGGGTCTTTCTGGTTCAACAGCTATTGATAGTTTGTTTGCCAACTGGTCATGGTCTCCATACGACCCAATGTATCAAGCTACCGGTTTTGAATTGACATACGGAACTCCTGGTTTCGATCCTGCAACTGGAGGAAGCAGTGTTATGGATAACGCTGTGCCAGGTGATACAATCTACGACATGAACTTGTTGGCAGGTGGTGTTTACGAATTGTATTTAAGAGGTGTGTGTGATACTTTGGTTTCTTCATTTGTTGGACCAATTGTTTTGACAATGCCTTTAACAAACGATAGCGTTTGTGGTGCAGAAACTTTGTTGGTAAACGGGTTGCACAATGTATTCTCCAATCAAGGAGCTACAACTCAAACAAGCGAGAACACAATTGCGCCTCCAGTAACTGGAGCACAAACAACGGATGGTTGGGGTAATAATACCTTGAACTTTACCACTTGGTTCAAATTTATTGCACCAGCTTCTGGAAGCATGAGAATTGATGCGACCGACCGAATTTTCAATGGTCAGGTGGCCGTATATGAATTGGTGTCTTGTAATGATTTCACTTCTTTCTCATTGATTGGAGCGAATGACGATGAAATCGATGGTTTTTCACAGGCACCTAATTTCACGGTTTGTGGATTGACGCCAGGAGCAGAGTACTACTTGATGCATGA
Source organism: Crocinitomicaceae bacterium (assembly GCA_025210175.1). Lineage (GTDB taxonomy): Bacteria > Bacteroidota > Bacteroidia > Flavobacteriales_D > Crocinitomicaceae > UBA2040. Next base: position 5,639 of record JAOASF010000092.1, read on the forward strand.
TTCATATAGTACAACGGCAACTGGAATTTACGCCCTTCGTTTGAGCGAGATTTCTTTAGATGCAGGTTCGGCGACTAGCGTGGTGAATGTTTGTTCCAAAGACACAGTTAATTTATTTGACGGTATTGCAGGATTCCAAACGGGTGGAGTATGGAATGATATCGACTTTACTTACCGTATCGTAAACGACAGTTTATTCAATACTTCTGGTTTGGCGTATGACGTTTACAATTTCGAGTACAGATTGACAGATGGATGTGCCACAGATGCAGTTGTAGGTAGCTACAAAGTATTCCCTCCATCAACAGCAGGTACAGACGGATCTATTACAATTTGTAAAAATGAGCCATTCTCTGTGTTGAACGGATTGGGTGGAACCATTACAGCAGGCGGTCAATGGTACAATGCGGCAAATTCGCCGATTACAGGACCAAACGTACCGATGGGAACATTGAATGTGCCGGGTAACTACAATTACCGATACATTGTTGGAAACGGAGTTTGTCCGGATGATACGTCAATTGTAACTGTTTCTGTTTTGAGTAGTTGTGATTTCACTTCTATTGAAGAGAATGAAGGTACATTGTTCAGCATCTATCCAAACCCTACAAGTACAGAAGTGAACTTGAGCTTTACAGCTGTTAGCGAAACAACTTATTTTGAATTGTTAGACGTTAACGGAAAAGTATTGAGTAAAACTTCAGTTGTGAGTGGCGACAATAATATTACACTTGATGTTCGTAACTATGAACCAGGTTTGTATTTGGTAAGAATGTCAAATGCATCCAATAGTAACACACAAAGGGTTGTAATTCGTTAGATAGAAATCAAACAATTTCTGAAGCCATCCGTCCTCCGACGGGTGGCTTTTTTTGTTCCACTCTTTAGAGCTTAGACGAAGCTTAAAGTTAAATTTTCGCTAAAAGTCCTTTGGCTTTAGCAATAGGGGTGGATTGATCATATAAAATTGTCCAACCTGCACAAGAAATTGTAAAAAAAAGAGATGGACTAAATTTTTAGAATTCGTTAAAAAAATAACAAATGTTAGTTTTTACTTGCATTCAGGCTCTTAATTCTGTTTTTTTGTAACTAATAAGGTTACGCTAATGCTCACATAATTGAGATTAGTTTGTTAGTTAAATTTTAAAGATTGTTATGAAAAAATGGTTACTGTCGGCTGCTACGCTGCTGCTATCAACTAGCGCGTGGTTGCAACCCTTAACCGGGACTTACACGATCGACCCAGCATTACCCGCTGGAGGATCGAATTACCAAACTTTCGCAGCTTTTACAACAGATTTAGGGACCAATGGGGTTTCTGGACCAGTTACTGTGAATGTGAAAGAAGGTACTTACACTGAACAAATTAATTTGGGAGCGATTACTGGATCGTCTGCCACAAACACGGTTACTATTCAAAGTGACCCGACCAACACAAACGATGTTATTGTTACATATGCCAACCCCAGTACTACAGATGGTACGGTAAAAACGGCTGGAACCCAATGGGTGACAATTGATGGTTTGACATTGCAAAATACAGGTTCATCTACGGATCGTTTTATGTACATCGATGACGGGTGTGGTAATATCACTATGTCTAATAACAAGTTTGAAGGAAATGTTCACGCGAACACTACTTCAACTTCTTATGCTTTGGTGTATGCAACTACCCCTGCGGCAGTTGGAACGTTTACTTTTGATGGCAATGAGTTCTTGAATGGTTCGGATGTGGTTTACATCACTGGTTCAACAAGTTCGAATACGCCTAAATTGGTGTTCACAAACAACACAGCAACAGATTATGCAGCGTACGGTCTATATGCAACTTATGTTGATTCACTGATTGTAACGAACAACACATTCACTCAAGCTGCTTCATCATCAACTCACTATGGTATCCGTACTGGGTGGACAACTTCCACTCCAGGGAGCTACTTCCAAATTGAAGACAACGTTATTGGTGGGAATACATCTGGAACTTTTTATGGTATTTATGCCAACTACACCAATTCAACGGTGAACGATTCAAGAATTGTAAATAACATGATTTACAATGCTGGGTCAAGTACAGGTACACGCTACGGAATGTACATTTATTCTTGTGCCAATATTGATATTTTCCACAATTCAGTGAACATCATTGATGGGTCTACCACTGGAGGCCGCGCTTTTTATTCGAGCGCTTCAACAAGCTCGGCGATTACTTACACCCAAGGTAACTACGATATTCGCAACAACATTTTTGTAAACACTGGAGGTGGTTACGCGGCAGAAATTGCAACCAATGCTCAAGGGCACATTGCAACGATGAATTACAATGTTTTCCACGGGACAAATGCAACTCCATTGAGATGGGGAACAACGAATCACACGCTTGCAACTTGGCAAGTAGCTACTTTGCATGACTTGAACTCAGCTGCTGGCGATCCATTGTTTGCCGGAGCGACAGACCTGCATGTAGCAGGTACTGTTGCTAACGATATGGGAGATAACACAGTAGGTGTTGCAAATGATATTGATGGAGATGTTCGTCCTGCTTCAGGATCAACAGTTGTAGATGCCGGCGCTGATGAATACACGCCATCTAGCTGTTTGCCAGTTACAGATATCACGGTATTCAATATTTCATACGATCAAGTTGATGTTACTTGGTCAGTGAATGGTTTGGAAACAATGTGGAATGTTGAAATCGTACCAGCAGGTACTACACCGACAGGAACAGGTACTTCTTACAACAATGACACGGTAACATTGAACATGCTAACCGGATCAACCGATTACGATGTATACGTACAATCTGATTGTGGTGGTGCTCAAGGTAACTGGACTGGCCCGTTTACTTTCACTACGGCATGTGGCCCAATTGCTGCACCATGGTTTGAGCCATTTACAGTTACGTCAACACCTCCATGTTGGTCACAATCTGCAGTTCAAGGTGGGCCATGGGTGTTTACTGGTAACCCAGGATACACAGCTGCTGGAACTTTGGATCATACCAATGGTTCTCAAAACAACTACGCATGGATGGACTTCTCAGTGCCAGATGAAAGTGTAATTATTCAGTCTCCGTTGATTGATGTATCTGCATTGAACGTTCCAGAATTGCGTTTTTGGGTTTGGAGTCACTACGATGGCGCTTTGAACCCATACAACGAATTGTTTGTTGAGGCATTTGATGGAACGAACTGGAACCAGTTGACTTTGGTACAAGGAGACTTTGGACCACAGTGGACAGAATTTAACGTTATTATCCCTCCAGCTTATATCTTCGGAAGTAACTTGGTTCAAGTTCGATTCAGAGCAGAACCGAGTCCAGCATCTAATACTTTCAACAATGACTTATTATTAGACGATGTTTCTATCATTGAAGCACCAACGGGTCCAGAGCCAATTGACATCGTTCTTTTGGATTCAGATACCTCTAGTGCAGTGTTCTCTTGGACATCAACTGGTTCAGAAACAGAATGGGTAGTTGAATACGGTCCGATCGGATTTACACCTGGAACAGGAACGTCTGAAATGACGACAACTATGCCAGATACCATTACTGGTCTTACACCAAACATGTTCTACGAATTCTACGTGCGTGCATACTGTACACCAGGTGATACTTCTTTCTACCACGGTCCAATTAAGTTCAACACTTACGGACTTGGAAGTTACATGGAATACGAAATAAACTGTCACCCTGATGGATTCGTAGATATCTCTGAAACAGGTGCGGCTAACCCGCTTGATTCGGATGGTGAAACAGGTTTCCAATTGCCATTCCCATTCTATTTCCAAGGGGATGCAGTAACGCAAATCACTGTAGCGAATAATGGTGTTGTTATTTTCAACGACATTTCTGCTCAGGTATCGGCGTTTAACTCAAACACGATTGCGACATCAGCAGTAGAAGGTCTTTACCCATTCTGGGATGACTTGCAAGACAACGGAGGAAATGTTTACTTCGAAGAGCAAGGAACAGCTCCTAACAGAAGATTCATCGTTCAATGGGAGAAAAAGCATGATTTGAATGCTGCAGGTACGATGTACAGCTTCCAATTGATCATGGAAGAAGCTTCAGGAAAAGTTTACTACCAATACCAAAACATGGTGGTAGGTTCTACTACATACGATAATGGTAATTCAGCTACTATTGGTTTGGCTGGAACAAATCAAGACTTCCCATTGTCTTACAACAACACCAGCTTCTTGGAAGAGAATTCTTGTGTAGAATTTTACTACACTTCTTGTCCAAAGCCAACTGATTTGTTGCTACAATACATTACTCCAGACGAAGCGGCGTTCTCTTGGACTGCTGGTTTGAGTGGAGAAGATACATGGACAGTTGTTTACGATACAGCTGGATTTGATCCTGCAACTAGTGGTACTGTATTAACAGTTAACCCTAGTCCAGTGGTTACCTTGGTAGGTTTGGAGCAATTGACAGATTACGATATCTATGTAATGGCAATCTGTGCAAACGGTGATACGTCTCGTGCATTGTTCACTACGTTCAGAACTCTTCCTTTGTGTTCTGATCCATCAGGACTTCAAGGTTCATCTGTAACAGACAGCTTGTACACCAACTGGAACTGGAATCAGTTTGACCCGAACTACCCTGCAACAGGATTTGATGTAGCGTACGGACCAACTGGTTACTCTGTACCAAACGGAGCAACAATCTACAATGGTGATGTGAACTTCGGAGATTCTATTTACGACCAAAACTTGTTGGCAGGTGGAGTTTACGAAATCTATGTTCAAGCAGTATGTGATACTTTGGTATCAAACTGGGTAGGACCAATCACGGTAACTATGCCTTTGGACAACGACAGTGTATGTGGAGCAGAAACGCTTCCAGTGGATGGTGTGATGTATGCTTTCTCTAACCAAGGAGCTACCACTCAACCAAACGAAAACACAATTGCGCCTCCAGTAACAGGAGCACAAGAAACGGATGGTTGGTTGAATAACAACTTGAACTTCACAACATGGTTCAAATTTACAGCACCAGCTTCTGGTAAAGTTCGCATCGATGGATCGGATATCGGATTCAACGGTCAAGCAGCGGTTTATGAAGCCATTTCTTGTAACGACTTTACTTCCTTCAACTTGATTGCAGCAAACGATGACGAAATTGATGGAGTGTCATTGGCACCAAACTTTACAATCTGTGGATTGACACCAGGTGCTGAATACTTCTTGATGCACGATTCTTACTCAACTTCACAAACAGGAACTTACAGTTTGAGAATGACTGAATTGGCATTGGATGCAGGAACAGCGAACCCTACGCTTGAGATTTGTTCTCAAGAAACAATCAACTTGTTCGACGGTATTTCAGGATACCAACCAGGTGGAATGTGGGTTGATCTTGATGGAACTTTCCATATCGAAGATGATTCATTGTTCAACACTTCAGGTTTGGCTTACGAAACATACAACTTCGAATACCGTTTGGAAGATGGATGTGCCATGGACTCAACTGTTGCTCAATACCAAGTTTACGCTCCTTCAATGGCGGGTGACGATGGATCGATTACAATTTGTAAAAACGAGCCAGGAAGTTTGGTATCTGCAGTAGGAGGAACTTTCGATGCAGGTGGTACTTGGTACGACTTTGGTAACAACCCGAAAAATGATGGAAACATCGCATTGGGTGAATTGAACATCCCAGGAAACTACAACTTCTCTTACATCGTAGGAAATGGAGTTTGTCCGGATGATACATCTATTGTTACCGTATCTGTATTGAGTAACTGTGACTTCTGGTCAGTTGATGAGTTGGCAAAAGAAGGAATTTCAGTATTCCCGAATCCAACAAGAGATTATGTTCAAGTAACTTTTGAATCAGCTATGAACAACGTTGCGGTAACTGTAACGGATGCAAATGGTAAAGTAATCCAAACATTGAATAAAGAAAATAATTCAAACTTGGTTTCTGTTGATCTTTCAGGTCTTGAAACAGGAGTTTATTTCTTGAAGATAGAAAGTGAAACCTTTAGCGGGGTTGAGCGTATCATCAAGCAGTAACAAATTATTTCTTCAAATAAAAGAGGGGTTGTCAGTTTGGCAACCCCTCTTTCGTTTTAGGACTTTGATCCTATTTTCTTCTACTAAATACTTCACGATAGAAAGTTCAGGAAACGATCAATCGACCACCATCCATAAGTTTCAATACTCAACTGGAGGTGTTCAACATTTTTTGAAGGGGAAATCTATTTTTTGCGATCCGGATTTTGCTTCACAAAAGAAGACCACGAACTAGCCTTGCTTTTATTGTTTTCACCTATTCCCTTGGAGAAGTGATGACACACTGCCACGGCCAATCCATCCGTAGCATCAAGAAACTTTGGAAGTTCTTTAAAGTTGAGCATGGTTTGCAACATGGCTGCCACCTGTTCTTTGGATGAGGCTCCATTTCCAGTTATCGCCTGCTTGATTCTACGTGGCGAATACTCTTCGTATGGAATGTTGTACTTCAACGAAACCGCGATAGAGACACCCTGAGCTCTTCCCAGTTTCAACATACTTTGTACGTTTTTACCAAAAAATGGAGCTTCAATGGCCATTTCATCTGGTTTGTATTCGGCAATGATTTGATCCAAGCGATCGAAAATCTTCTTGAGTTTATCGTTTTGGGTCGGTAACTTCGAGAGTTGAATAATTCCAAAATTGATCAGCTCAATTTTCTTCCCTTTGATATGGATTAATCCATAACCGAGAACGGTTGTACCTGGGTCGATACCGAGAATTATTCTATCTTCAATCATGTAAATGGAATCTCGGCTCAAAGCTATAAAAAAACGAATGAAATCCTTGGCTGGATGGAGATACCTCTTGGGGAGTGTAGTTGTTGGTATTTTCGTTTGGCAATTGGTTTATTTATCTCCTCATTGGGAACAACTGACCATCAACCGTGCTTATTTGTTGCTCCTTATCCCACTCTTGACCCTAGTTGCCTGGGGGTGTGAATGGCTGAAATGGAACTTGGGATGCAAGGCTGCAGGAGTGCATCATCGGGAAACGAAGATTGCCTCTTTTCAAAAAGGGATGTTAACCGGCTTTATCACTCCCGCCGCACTTGGAAACTTCGTTGGAAGATTGGATGGTTTCCAGAAGGCGGAACAATCCACTTTGTTAACCCACACTTTCATGGGAAATGGGGCTCAGTTTTTGGCCAGCATTGGCCTTGGACTCGTGGGACTGCACTTTTTTGCCTCTCAATTTTATTTGTACTTCCCGGTTTGGGTTGGGTTCTTGGCCCTCTTGCTACCCTTGGTAGGCTATTTTTTTATTCGGAAAATGCGTTTCTTTCGTTGGACTTGGAATATTGCCGAAGTAGGGATAGAGATGCGGTTCGTTCTGCTGATATTGAGCGTTGTTCGTTTGCTTGCTTTTCTGTTTCAATTGAGCATATTGCTAACTGTTTTTACCGGGCACTTCAACGTGGACTATCTTTTTATGAGCGCTTTGTTTTACCTCTTCACCACCTTGAGTCCGAGTGTATTTGTCGGTAAATTGTTGGTAAGAGAATCAATCGCATTGTGGTTGTTTCCCTTGCTTGGCGTTAGTGGAATGGCTGCCTTGTTTGCTACTTCATTGATGTGGTTGGTAAACAACGGTTTGACCGCTCTTTGGGCTCTGCGCGTATTCCATCAAAAAAGAGTCAATGCCTAATCTGATCTATTTTTTCCCCTTGGTTCTTTATGGGCTTTTGGCCTTATGGGTGGTATGGGTCATACGTGGATTAAAGGGTCGGAAGGAGGATAGGCCAAAGGCTAAGCAGCAACTCAGAGATCTTACTCTATTGGTTCCTTTTCGGAATGAGGAGCAACGGATTGGACCGTTGTTGGAAAGTTTGAAGTTTTTACCTCCAGAGGTTCAATTGATTTTTGTTGATGATCATTCTCACGATCGCACAACTGAGCTGATTGCCTCAAGCCTCACACGTCCTTATAGCTTGTTGTCGAATGAATTGCACGGAAAAAAGGAAGCTATCCGATTAGGAGTGAATAAGGCCTCAACTCCATATATTCTCACCATGGACGCCGATGTAGAGTTTGGGGAGAATTATTTTGCAAGTCTTCAAGAGATGAGGTGGAAAACCATAAATATTCTGCCCGTTCAGGTTAAAAAAGGATCTTTTAAGCTCGGTTTCTTTGCATGGGAATATCAACTTCAGCAAAGGGTTTTTACAACCATAGGTGAGACCTTTGTCCCCTTGACTGCCTCTGGCGCCAACCTTCTCTTTAAGAAGGATTTTTTTGAAAAGAGTGACCCTGAAAGAACGGATTATGAGACGCTGAGTGGGGATGATCATTTTTTGCTTCGCGAGGCGGTAAACGCTGGAATGGAGGTGTCGTATTTGTACGACGATGAAGTGGTGGTTCAAACGGCTAATGCAGCTCATATGGCCGAGGCATTGAAGCAAAGGTTGAGATGGGTGAATAAAACCCATATTCGCGAAGATTTTGTGGCTTTTGTTTTTGGCTTTGCCTTGCTCGGACTTCAAATTTGGACCTATGCTTCCTTGTTATTATTGCTGCTGATGGGGCACCCTTTTTATGCTCTTGGGGTGTTGGTGGTGAAAATGGATCTAGATGGACACATAGCCTCTTTTAAATACATGAAGCCCTTTCATACATGGGAAGTAGCTCTATACGAAGTTTTTTACCCGTTCTATGTTCTTGCGCTTTTTGTTTTGAGTCCTGTTTTGCCTGTAAAATGGAAGGGTAGGGACATAAAAAAAGCTCCAAACGGAGCTTTTAAATGAGTTTTTATTTCCTTAGAAAGGTAAATCGTCTTCTTCAGATGAATCGTTCGAAAAATCTGGAACTGGAGCAGAAGAAGCTGCGTCAGCACCTGCGTTCGGCATCCCACTTCCCATTTTCTCGATTCTCCACGCTTCCAAAGTGTTGAAGTATTTCACTTCTCCCTTAGGGCTTGTCCATTCTCTTCCGCGAATGTTGAATGAAACTTCGATTTGATCGTTCGGTTGAACACCGTCTACCAATGAAGTTTTATCTTGTGTCAATTGAAACAAAATATCTTGAGGGTACATGCTTGAAGCATCCGTCAATACAAACTCTCTTTTCTTGAATTTGTCTGAGATTACCTCTTCGCCTTTTACCAATTTTACGATTCCGTTGATTTTAAACATGTCTACAGTTTTAATTATTAAAAGAAAGCAAGGTCATCCAAGCTTCTTCAATTTTGTTTTCGATTAAAAGTTCTTTAGCTCGTTGATGCAAGGTCAATTCCAATTGGGGTTGATCATCTTCCAATTCCATGAATATTTCGCTCAATTCTATCAGCTTGTATTCGTTCACATCGGTTTCATTTGGCAAAGCTTCCACACCGGCCAATTTTCCCAAGTCATTCCCAGTAAGCACTGAAGATGCCTTGATGTCTGCTGGTAGTTGATCGAAACCAATTCCGCATGTGGTCAATGGCTTGCCAATTTCAAACATCGAATTTTTGTCCGAACGACAATACCAGTTGCCACCCATTCGCGAAACCAAATCAATCTTCAATTGATCAATATTCCCTTCTGCGTCTAGAATTTCTTCCTTGATGTGCATGCGCGTAACTTCACAAATCACCAAATTACCAGCTCCTCCCTGGTCGCCTAATTCACGTACTTCCACCACCTTGCATTCTAATTGAACAGGTGCTTCCATTACGCGTTTCGGAGCAATTGTTTCAGAGTCTACCGGTGTAAAACCAGCCTTTACAAACTCGTCAATGTCCGATGCATATGGCGACGAACTCAAGCTCATTTGTTCCACCATCGAATAGTTCACGATGTTGATCACCACCTCTGGCACCTTTTTTACATTGTTGTAAGTATCTTTTGTGGTATTCGTTCGACCATTTCTCGCTGGTGAAAAAATCAAAATTGGCGGGTTCGCACTGAATACATTGAAAAAAGAAAAAGGGCTCAAGTTGTTGACACCATTTTCATCAACTGTGGAAGCAAAACAGATAGGTCGTGGACCTACGGCTCCCAATAGGTAACGGTGAACTTGTGGCGTAGCTAGATCTTTTGGGTCAATTGTTTTTACTGCACTCATCGCCGCAAAGGTACGTCAAATGATAGGCTTTTTAGCCGATATTTTTTCCCAAGTTTTTCACATTTTGAGCAGATAGCAGAATCACCCTTCCTAACTAGACTTGTATATTTCTTGCTATTAATGAATAACTTGCCTGCTCATGAACCACTATATTGACTAGGTAAAACGCTGCACCATGAAATTAACAAAGACCTTCACAGGAATGTTCCTCCGATCACTTCTCTCGAAAGTGTCGCCCTCATTCCTCTTCTCATTCTGCTTCACATTCTCATTCTGCTTCTGCTTCTGTGTCACAGGTGTAAGAGCCCAATACACCCGCGGATTTATTTCGGATGGCAAGGCAGGAGCAAACGCCCCAAGGCATATAGAAATGGGCAATCGGAATTTTGTGTTTCAAGATATTTATCAACAAGACCTCGATACGGGATACGTTCGCCTCACTGAGTTCGACCCAGAGGGAAACATCGTGGAAACGCGCAAACTAAAAAGCTTTGTTAAGAATCAATCGAAACTATTGGGCTTGTTTCGCCGAGGTACTGATCGAGTGGTTTACGTCTATTCTGTTGGCTCTGGCATAGCATCGCAATGGTACATGGGTAGTGTTAATATCAACACCTGGAGCCATGTAGACCAGCAAATTGTGATTCCGAACCTCGTTTCCAATTTTTCCGAGTTCATGGAAGTCGGCGATTCCTTGGTCACCCTTATTGTTACCAACAGCAACCTACTCACTCGTTTGTGTTTTAGTAAGAATGACCCACAAGATTATACCCTTTTTACCATGGATACCCTCAGTTCGTTCAATGCCAACCTTCGGATTGGGTTGACAAAAGATGTGTATCTCAATCAATTTTTCATTCTTAAAGACAACAAGACCATCTATCGCTACAATGTGAATGGTGTGGTGAAAAAGCAGTTCAACTATCTGGATGTAATCAATCACCGTCGGATGTTTGTTTACGATTTCAACATCTTGTTGGCCGATCGAAACGGAATACATGTGTTTACCCGAGAATTGGATTCTGTAACCACAGTCAATTATGCCTACCCGAATAATTTCAACACAGCGGATGCGATAGACATGACGAGCTATGCAGGTTGGCTTTTTGTGACACAAATTGGTAGAACGGATCGGAATTATATTACGCGTTTCGACAAACAGTTCAACCTCCTGGAGCAAGGCGCATACGAGCACATGAAGTCACAAAGTTTGTCGGTCAATAGCCAGGGACCTTTTATAACTGGAATCACCAACAAGATGAATACGGATTTATACGATTTTGAAGGAAACAACAGTACCGATGTGCAATTGGTTTCTACGCTGGCCTTTAATTTTCCATCCATTGATCAGATGAAAAGGAGAGAGGATTTTAGTATTCGAATGGATCTCAAAGATGATTACTCCGTGTTTGTAGGAGATGGCCTGAACGCGGTATTTTACAATGATGCACTTGTATACCGTCCGGAGGGCTATGGTTTGATGATCAACGACACTATGCGAATCTTGGCATTCAACATGGCCAATGGTTTACTTGGGGTAAAATCGAACAATCAAATCGGTGGATTTTATGGACTTTACAGTAACCAGTACGCTAGAATGGGGCCTTATACCAATCGAAGTGATTACGATGAAATGGTCAATGCCAAATATTCAAGGTTTTATTATGTCGATAGAACCTTAATTGAACAACATGCTTGGGAACAGAATTATCCCAATCCCTCGTATCAAATGCCTCACGGTATCAAGCATTGGCCTGCACATGGTGATGTTTCCAAAGGTCAAGCAGCCAACCTGGCACCTTTTCACGACATCAATGGGAACGGAAGCTATGAACCTGAACTTGGCGAGTATCCAAAGATGTATGGAGATCGTTGCTTTCTAAAAATAGTTCACTACCCCGATTACGAGCAGCAGGATACGCCCATCGACGTGTTGATGTACATTTTTTCCTTCGATTGCGATACCAGTGAGGAACTTCGCAATACGGTTTTTTATCGAACGGAGTTTATTTCCCGTGGGGGAGAGTTGGACAGCGTTTACTTTGTGGAACACACCGACTTCGATATCGGCAATCCCTTGGATGATTTTGCAGGGACTGATGTGATGAACAATATGGTATACGGTTACAACGGAGATACGCTTGATGAACCTTACGTGAATGGCGCCTTCTTGGTGAATCAAGGATGGGGGGAGGCGGTTCCCGCTGCAGGAATGATTTTGTTGCAAGGTATGAAGAAGAAAGCCAATGGAATCGATGAAGACTTTGGCGTGGGAGCGGGTGAATCTGTCAATGGACTCGGATTCCAAGACGAGGTTATCGACAATGAATTCTGGGGATTAACGAGTTCACGCTATTATGTGAATGCAGCCGGACCCAATTACGACCCAAGCACACCTATTCAATATTACAACGTCGCCAATGGCCTTACTTCGGCTGGTGATACTACCAAGGTAAATGATGTGGCAGTCCGACACGCTTTTTTTGGCAATTCCGATCCCTTGTTTTACAGCAGCGCTGGAGTAGATCATGGAAATGCATGGGTTGACGATTCCACGACCACTGGGCCAAATTGGAGCGACCGTCGTCAGTCGGGAGCATCTGGTCCTGGGTACTTGGGTCCAACGGATACCATCGTCATTCTGCAGGCCCTCACGTCGGCGGTGGATACGGTGAATGTTTCACCAGAAGCATCCGTAGTCAAATTGCAGGAAAAGGCAGCCGAATTGCTCAACTATTTCAAGCAAAATCAAACACCTTGCTCGTCCAATTTTGACCCCATAAGAGGAGACTTGAGTGTAACAAAAATAGAGGTAGAGGAACTGGAAATGGAAGTGTACCCCAATCCCAACCAAGGAAGCTTTGCACTAAATACACCACTACAAATTGTCGGTGTATCGGCGACAGATGCCTCGGGAAGAGCAATTCCACTTGCGCGCTTGAACCATGGATATACCCTGCCAAAATCGGCCAAAGGAATTTATTTCATTCATATTGAAACCTCAAAGGGCAACACGACTAAAAAAATAATTGTCCAGTAAGGGTTACCATTTCTCTTTTCAGACATTATAATGAGAAAAGAAGGATATGAAATCTACATTACTCACTGCTTTGTTGTTCATCTCACTGTTCTCTTCCGGGAGAACAGTGGATGATATTTTGGAGGCAAAGGAACAAAAGAAACAATTTTATCGTCTGCGAACTGGGGTTGAACAAGTGATGGTAATCGGTATGAGTTTCGCCAATTTTGACGTCATCACCGAAGCCGATAAAAAGGAACTCAAAAAGGCTGATATTTATAAAATTGACTTGGTTTACACCGATTTCCCCAAAGGTGCAGATCTTACGGAATTGAACCGAAATCGAATAAAAAAAGCCTTGAGTCTTCGAGCCGATTTAGTTGAAAACGAATCCATCCAATGGCAAGTTATCCGTCAAATGGGATGTAACAATGAAGCGGAGGCCAAAGTGCTATTTCACGGATTGGTCATCTATTATCGAGGCGAACAAGGAGACGAAATTAAGGCGAGAGACCTGAGTTACATCAACACCTATCTTCCCGAAAGTTTGGATGAAAAAACAGCCAAAAGACTGCGAAAAGAAACGCAAGATAGCACGCTTTTTAAGGTTTTTGAACGCAACAAGGATTGGTCCAACATGACCGTTGTAACTGATTTAACGGGTAGCATGTCGCCTTATATTTTTCAGTTAATGGTGTGGTATCAATTAACGCTTGAAGAAAAGAAAATCAAAAACGTGGTGCTATTCAATGATGGGGATATGAAAACCACTGCCGAGAAGATCATTGGAGAAACAGGTGGAATTTATTGTTTCTCTCCGAAGGAGTACAATGAGTTTCGCGAAAAGGTGATTCTCGTTACATCCAAAGGAAGTGGAGGGGATGGTCCAGAAAACGATATCGAGGCACTCATCAGAGCCCAGAAGGAATATCCGAATGTGAAAGAGTTCATTTTGATTGCAGACAACCTTGCGCCAATAAAGGATTTCGTTTTGGCGGATCAGATTAAAAAACCAGTCCACGTCATTCTATGTGGAACCAATTTTGGCATCAATGTCGACTACTTGAATTTGGCTCGGATGACCTCTGGTTCTGTGCATACCATGAATCAAGATTTGGAAGAATTGTACAAGATGTCGGAAGGTAAAACATTCACAATCAATCGCTCGATGTTTAAAATAGTAGATGGCAAAATCATCCCCCTGACGAAGGGCTAAATTTTTTATCCAAAATTTTCATCGAAGATTGGTAAAAGAAAAAAATCTTTTATCTTTGCACTCCGGTTTCGGGGATTACACAAACGGTGTAAGAGAAATTGAAATAGCTTTAAAGTCCTTCGGGATGAATAAAGATGCGGATGTGGTGAAATTGGTAGACACGCTAGACTTAGGATCTAGTGCCGAGAGGTGTGCGGGTTCGAGTCCCTCCATCCGCACGAAATGAATGAAAATGGTACGAGTGTCACTTGTGCCATTTTTTGTTGATATAAACTTAAAAAGTTAAAAGGATGAACGTTATTCGTCAAGACGTTGATGCGTTGAATGCAAAGTTGAAAGTACAGGTAACACCTGCTGACTATCAAGACAAAGTGAAGAAATCATTGGAGAAATACCGCAAGACTGCGAAAATTCCAGGTTTCCGTCCAGGTCATGTTCCATTTGGTTTGATTCAAAAACAATACGGTCGTTCTGTATTGGCAGAGGAGTTGAATTCAGTGGTAAACGATGCATTGTACAAATTCATCGGGGATAACAAAATCGACATCCTTGGTAACCCAATCCCAGCAGAGAAAGAAGAAGTTGTAGGTAACTTCGAAGCTCCAGCAGATTTCGAATTCACATTCGAGATTGGTTTGGCTCCAACGTTCGAGATTCCATTGAATGCAAAAAGCAAGTTCGATTACGTAAAAATCAAAGTGGATGGTGAACTAGTTGACCAGCAAATTGATGACCTACGTCGTCGTTACGGTAAAATGATTGCTGAAGAGTCAATCGGTGAGAGAGACTTGGTTTTGTGTCAGTTTGTTGAATTGAACGACGACGAAACAGTAAAAGAAGGAGGAATTCTTCACACATCTACTGTTTCTGTTGAGTTCGTTGAGGACGCAAAAACGAAGAAAGCTTTGATCGATAAGAAAGTTGGCGACAAAGTTGTGGTTGATCCTTACAAAGTATCTCGTGGAGGTAAAGACACAGCAGCAATGTTGGGTGTGAAAGAAGAAGAATTAGAAAACATCTCTAAGAAATTCCAATTGACGATCAACGAGATCAAGAGAATGGAATTGGCTGAGTTGAACCAAGAATTGTTCGACAAGCTTTACGGAGAAGGTGAGGTGAAAACAGAGGAAGAAATGCGTCAGCGTATCTCTGATGACCTAGGAAAAATGTTCGTAAACGATTCAGATCGTTTGTTGACGAAAACAGTTTACGAAGACTTGATCGAGAATACAAAAATCGAATTGCCAAATGATTTCATGAAAAGATGGATTCGTTTGTCGAACGAGAAACCAATATCAGCAGAAGAAGTAGAAGAGCATTACGATGCGTACGCGAAGAATTTGAAATGGCAGTTGATCCAAGGAAATATCTTCAAAGCGAACGACATCAAATTGGATAATGCAGAGGTGGTTGAATTCACAAAAGGATTGTTGGTTTCCAACTACGCTCAATATGGTATTCCTGCTCCAGGCGACAAAGAATTGACTGAGTCAGCAATGGGAGTATTGAAAAATCGTGACGAGGCTAACCGCATCTTCGATATGATGGCGGAGCAAAAATTGACGGATTACTTCAAGAACACCGTAAAATTGAAGGAAAAAGAAGTTAGTTACGAGGAATTTATGAAGTTGGCGAGTCAGAATTGATTTAGCAATTTGTAATTAATATTCAAAAAGGCTGTTTCGAAAGAGACAGCCTTTTCTTTTGCATAAGAATTTGCAAATGGTTCCACATCCAAAAACCCGACCGAAACACTCACTTCTCAAAAAAGCACTATTTTCACAGCACGCTCTTACTGAAGAAAACGACTACAAATGCTTATTGACCGATTTACTAGCTGTTTATGAAAGGAAAATCCGTTGTAATTGTTTGTTGGTTTTTTTGGGTGGGGGTGTAAATTAGTAAACTGCAATTAAATGAATCGAGAGCATATTGTACTCTTTATTGACATTTTAGGGTTCCAAAATTTGGTATCCGAAAGTTTTCATAATGAAACTCACATGGAAATCATTGAAGAGATTGAACATGCTTTTGAAGGAGCAATAAAACAAGCAGAATACGCAAAGGAAAATTCGGATGTATTAAAAAATGTGAGGTACAAACAATTCTCTGATTGCATTTCAATTTCTTCTGAATTAAATGAAGAAAAATCGTTCATAGAAAATATCTTTTCGTTTGTAACAATGACAAGTCTATTTCAAAGAAGGCTGTTAGCGTCCAAAATTTTTGTTCGAGGTGGAATATCGATTGGAAAACATTACGAATCCAGGAATATTATTTTCTCAAAAGCCTTGATAAATGCATATAAAATTGAATCAACAATTTCTACATATCCAAGAATTGTTCTTGACAATCAAATAATTGAAACGATCAATGAAACAAAGAATTTTTCATTTTTTCAACGATCAGGACTAAATGAATTACTGATAAAGGACTGGGAAAATTCAATCTTTGTAAATCATTTCTCTATTAAATTAATCAATCTATGGAGCAATTATGGGGCAAAAATCTCAAAGCCACATCTAGGCATACAGAAACTTGTATTAAAAGATGCTATCCTCACTTTAAGAGATAAAGAAAAGCAATATAGGGACTACCCAGAAATCAGAAAGAAGTATGTCTGGCTCCTAAATTTTCTAAGATGGTATGACGAATCAGAATCATTTCTTTCCTTTAAAGGATATTTTGATGAATAAAAAAAGCAGTTAACAAGCGCCTTAGCAAAATTGAGCACGAAAATACTCGAAAAAAAAGCGCCGCTTCGCCTAGTGCCAACCCGTTATGGCCATATTGAAATATAATGTTGAATTCGTAAATTAGAGACATGAATAAAACAACTCTTCTAAATGCAATAAATGACTTCCCGAATGATTTCGAATTGGATGAACTCTTGGAAAAGCTTGTTGTTATTGATAAAATTGATGAAGCTTCAAAGGGAATTGATAATGGGGAGTCGATTAGTCATGAAGAATTAAAGAAAATTGCTGCTAGTTGGAAAAAATAATTTGGTTCAAACTCGCTGTAAAAGATCTATAAAAAATACATGAGTACATTTCATTGGACTCAGAATACTACGCAAACCGGTTTGTAAACCAATTAATTACGAGAGTTGACCAATTAATTGAACATCCAGAAAGTGGAAGAATAATTCCCGAAAAAGCAAACCCAAATTACAGAGAAATTATTCATGGTAATTATCGGATGTTTTACCGAATTCAACGAAAACAAATTCAAATTTTAAGGATTCACCACTCGGCGAGAAACATTAAAAATAAAACCAGGCCATAACATGCGCTATACTTCAAGCGGCACGTACACACCCGAGAGAAGCCGCTCAAAGTATAACACAGAACCGTTATAGCGTATTAAACCGAAAAATATGAAAACAATAATTTTACCTTTTTTATTAATTATTTGTTCCAACCTTAACGGACAAATAGTGCTTGAACAGGTTTACTCAATAAATTATTCCAAAGACTTAATACTTGTTAATCTTGGTCATGATGACTACAAGTATGTTATGATTGATTTTTATAATGATCAATTGGACATATATAATGTGGATCACACACCTTTTATGATAGGGCTGACTACCCCCGTTTCCTTAGATAGTGGTTATCTTGCACCAGGATACTTTTCTCGTTCATTGTTTGATTGTGATAGTACTACTATCGAGTATGCGATTTGGGATCCCATATCAATGGGTTCATTTTATGTATACAGAACTGATGGGACTTTGTTGTTCCAAAAAGATTCTGTACTTGCTCCATATTGTTATGGTTGTTACGGAGCATCCAATGATAAAAAACCAATTTATAATACTTCAGATGGTGCAAAACTGTGGTTCATCAATTCACAAAATGAGTATTTGATTTATGGTTTATGTGGTGAACTGCCAATGCAAGTATCCCCAATTGAAAACGAAGCCTACATTATAAAAGCTTACCCAAATCCTACCACTTCCGACATTACAATTGACTGCGGAGAGAAATATGGAAATAGTGGTTATAAAATATCTATTCTAGATTCAAAAATGCAATTAATTCAAACTAGATCAATTCCTTCTGACGGAAAAGTACAAATGAATGTTGACGCATTGTCATCAGGACCATACTATTACGTTATTAAATCCGAATTTAGTGTATTGAGAACAGGGAAGTTCGTTGTATTAAAATAAAAAGCCAAAACTCGCAGTAGGCAATATGGCGCACGAACATACTCGAGAGAAAGTGCCACATTGTCTAAGGCCGACTGTTAGATACAATTAAGAATAATGGGAATATTCGACATATTTAAAAAGAAAAAAACAGATTCAACATTTCCAGAAAACGAATTGGAACATTGTCTGATGCATGCAGCCTCTGAAGTTTCTGCCCAAAAGGAGTTTTATCAAAGGCTCTTATGGAATCAATTATTTGTTTTAACTACCGGAAATGACACTTCCGATGAAGGCATACAAATATTAGAAAAGGACACTACAGTTCAATTCGTCACTTTTGAAGAAGGAGAAATACCTGTTTTCACCTCTACAAACCGAATTTTTGACAAAGGAGTTATAAGGGGAGAAGTCCCTTATATGAGTTTAAAGGGGCAGGACTTATTTGGTGTCGCTAAAGGAGCCACATTCATTTTGAATCCATACTCTGACTATGGAAAAGAATTGATTCCTGAAGAAATTGAAACCCTCTTGAACGGGACGATTTATGACAAAATTGATGAGCAAGAAAGAGAGAATAAAAAGTATCAAGAGTTTAACGAGATATTTGAGAAAGCATGCAAAAGACAGGAAAGACTAATACTGCTTGATGGTTACCACAGAAAAGAACTTAATAAATCTGAAAAACTAAAGCTTGAAGAATCAATTCAGGACTTTGCAAAATGTCTCGAAATGATTCCTGATCATTGGCAAAGCATGATGCTAATAGCGAAGGCACTTCAAAGGTTGGAAAGACATTCCGAAGCTCTTGAACAATTAGAGGCTGCATTAAAAATTGAAACGGAAAATCATTCAATTGCGATGGAAGCCTCATTAGAAGCGATGCATTTAAACGACCTTGATAAAGCAATAAATTACTCTAAAGAATCTTTAAAAAGAAAACCAAATGATTTTGCCCTTTTAGGAAATCATGCAATGAACTTATTGGTTGCCCAAAAAGACCAAGAAGCCATGGAAACAATTGACAAAGCAATCAAATTGCAGCCACGGGATTCTGTAAATAGAAATATTGAATCCATTATAAAAGATGTTCTATCGGGAAAGAGAGATAGACCGACTTTTGAAGATGCAATTAAATAAAAGCTGTATCTAACTAAGCGTTTAGTGCACAGCCTTCGGGATACACACCATACACAAACCGTTGTAACTATCTTGAAAAATGACGAAAATTGCCTTCATACTGACCATTGGACTTTTAGTTTCAGGTTGTAATAACATGAAAACGAATTCTTCTGCATCAATTCCGGAAAATATTCAACCAAATTGGGCAGGACTAGATATTGATAGCTTTCCTGTGAAATTTGGACAGATTTTGAAGTTTGATAAAGACAGTGAAGAAATAAGGGCAATTGTTTTGGATATTAGTGAAGACGAGGGCGGACAATGGATTGGAGTAACCTTCTTGGACCAAAATCGACTTTTTGGAAGACAAATTCCGAGTGGGCTGGTTGACACGGAATGTCTCGACCTGCTTGACGTGACTTATATAAAAGTAGACGGACAAATAGACTTTGAAGTATTGGAAACAATTAAAGTCAATAAAACGAATGTTGGAATTGGTTCTCGAAGTCCGGCTACATCTCTTTCTGAAATTAAAAGAAACTACAACAGGGGAATTGAACAAAGAAAAAAAGACCAAACCCCTTGCGACAAAGCACTTACAGAATTAAACCCTGTAAATGAATGCTATTTTGAAATTGAAAAAATAAAAAACTAGTCGTGAATCGTTGTCTTCAATGAAGTCCTTAATAAATAATAAAGCAATAAGACGATCTGTTCTGCTAATTTCACTGGTTTCGATATTGCAGCCATACATAGTCTTGAAAACACAATTTGGTCCGTCAAATGAATGTTGGAAATGTCTAATAATCGAGCAGACATTTACTACCTCATTAATGTATTTATTATTACCCTTATCGACAATTTACTTGGTTTTAAAGAGACTAGGAATAAACTCATTTTTTCAAGGACTATCAGTGGTGATCTATTATGTACCTGTATCATTTATCAAAATAACTATTCCATTATTTGATGATAGAATTGCCTCTTGGAGTACATTTTCAGATCAAGAAATCTGGGATACAGCAATTTATATGGCAATTCCTTCAATGGCGATTCTTTCAAGCTTACTTGTTTTGTTGTTGTTTTTAATAAATAAGGAACCATCATTAAAATATCATCCTTCAAAGGAAATTGAAACAAAAGATGAAAAAAGCAGCCCCAACACTACACTCACCTAATTTTCTAACTTTAAGTGAGGCTGTGCGCAGCATTTGTAAACCATAATATGTCAATGTAAAAAGAATGACAAGACTACTTAACACACTTTTGACGGCAATAGGAGTACTTCTTTGCACGACCGTTTATTCACAGGACTATTTTGAACCGACAATTCTAATCCTGACACCTAGTAAAACAACAGCTGATAAAGCATTAAAAAAGGAGATCGAATATTTAGATAAAGAAATAAGAAAAGGCCGAGACAAGGCCGTAAAAGAGAGCGAAGATGATCTTGCAGAAATGATTGACGGAGATAAGAATATCAAAACCATGTGTCAAAAGAAGATAGAGTTCTCCAAAGACATGGGCTTTTATTCCATCATTCCATCTATGGCAGAAGGCTACCTACAGTATAGGTTTTATGAACGGTTTACGAATCTTCTGATATACGCGGTTAATGAAAAATCAGATGGGAATATTGAAGAGCTTTCAAATCTTGCAGATTATCATAAAATGCAGTACATCCTGAACTTCCCAAATGTCAATTCCTTTGTTGAAAATGGCACAAAGAAATCTACGATTACGGTTCAATTATATGACAACTCCCAAAATAAAATCTTATATGAAAAGAAGTACACAGGAGATGACCTCAATCCAGGATTTGAGTTTGCTTGTGGTGACAGTACTTTGCAATGCACCTTCAGTAACGCTCTAGCGCAAGCATTGGCTGATTTGATCTACGTTGTTGCTTCCAATAATCCCACTATCATTAAAGCAAAACAACTATCGCAGGATAGAGTTGATGAATTATTCACCTCATACTACCCTAAGAAACCAGCGTCCGAAATTGTAGAGATTATTTCCATTAATGATACAAGTATTTCAACTGACGGATTTTACCATGGCTTCATCGATGGAAGTAAAACCAAGTTCATAGGATTCTTTGCATACAACACTAATACAAACAGTTTTACAGATGTCAAAAATTCCAAAGACAAGAACGTTAACATAATCACTAGTGACCTTTCAGGTTGGGATACTATTCCTAGGATCTATGCTCACATTGTGTTGGGGATCCAGTATGAAGCCAATTGGTACATTCAAAAAAGCAATGTGACCTATTTCAATGCAGAAGACTTTGAAGAAGGGAAAAAGGAATACTTCAAAAATCTTCAGAAATGGCATTTCTTCAAGGAGGAATCCTCGGAATTCAACCCTGACTTTTGGGAGACTTACTTTTTCTCAAAGGTTGAAAGTTCGGTAGAACGTAACAAAGATAAAATTGAAAAATATACGATGCTAAAAGAAAAGGCCACTACAGATGAAGATCAAGAGATATATCAAGAAATGATCAATGATTTTTATGAAAACGATTTAAAAAATCAAGGATACTTCGGGTTATACAGCATAGTAGCTTCAGAAATGAGAAAGCATGATAGAGTGCAAAGGGAACAATTTGAGACAACTTTTAGCGAAACTGAATTGACACCATTTTTTGACAATTACATCAAGAAATCCGATATGGGGATAATGGAGTATGAAAAACTCAACGGTAAAAATTTTGTAATGATCTATCCAAAAGATAGAAGTATTGTTCTTTGCCCTATTCTCTTTAATTATGAAAACGACAAATCAGAACTACACTATTTCATATTAATTCCGTCAGACAATGACGAATACCAAATTTATGAATGGAACTACTTTGAAGCGGTGACACCAAAATACAAATCAATGTATGGAGGTGACATATATGAGCAAATAAATTCTATTGCGATTTGGAATTTTTCATTTGACTATTTAGAGGATAAGAAGTTTTGGAACGAATTTGTGTTGAAGAAATCAAAGGACAATTACGACTATTTGAAAGAAATAAAATTCTTGCGCTAACGAAAACATTCAGCATTTGTGCCCTTTGGGCTGCCTCTGCTCTTAGCCAAACCATAGCCACACATAGAAAATGAAAGCAATACTGACACTATTGTAGTCACGGACCGTTAGGCATAACTATATCATTATGAAAACACTCACATTAAGTTTATTTTTTCTTTTAGCACTCGTAGCTTGCAAAGGTGAACAATCAGCTTCAATTGAAGTAAAAAATGAGAATACTCCTCAATTTCTTGGTGTCGATAACATCCCCAATCAAGATTTTTTGATTTCGAGTGATTCTGACACTGTTTTGATCGGAAAGCACGGCACAAAAATCAAAATCGAAGGAGGAATTTTTGTTGATTCTACAGGAAACGAGATTCACGGTGAGATTAAGATTGAATTGAAAGAATGTCTGGATAAATATTCAATTGTTCTCGGAGGGCTCACTACTACAAGTAATGATGAAATTCTCGAATCTGGTGGAATGATATGTATAAATGCCAATGTTGATAATCAAAAATTGAGTCTAAAAAATAACTCATCGATTCAAATAGAAATCCCAACTGATTCAATTATTGATGGAATGCAGTATTTCCAAGGAGCTAAAAGTGGAGACAAAATAAATTGGGTTAATCCGACTCCATTAGTGAATACAAAGAGCCAAAAAGTTGTTCAGGACGACCCTGATAGTACCCAAATAAGATATATTACTGACACTATTCATAAAAGACATAATGTAAGCTACAATGTTGATGTGAATGGCAAAAAAGTAGCTGGAGATGATATCCCTGCAGGTCTAACGGATAAAATTCACCAATTAATTTTTGCAGGAAATGGTCTTGTTATTTCTAAGGACTCGTCTGTTATAATTGAAGGTTACAAGGTTAATCTATATAAGAACAATGAATTTAATACATGGAAGGAATATGAGTATGGGGAAAAATGGGTAAGCACTTCAAGTGTTAACACTTTTAGAGAAGACTCAAATAATTCTTATGTATTTAAGATGAAAAAATTAGGTTGGGCAAACATCGATAGATTTTTTATTGATCCAAGAACAAAAGAGATTGAATGGCTAGCTTCCATTAATGAATGTGAAAAATATTCGAGACCATATGTAAGTTTAGTTTTTGAAAATCAAAAAATCTACCTTCCTGGTTATGTCAAAGATAATGGAGAGTTTTCTTTTACTCATGGTGATTACGAAAAAACGGCTCTTCCTGTTGGTGAATGGGCTACAATCCTTGTAACTGCTTACATAGATGAAACCCCATATTACGCGATTAAAAAAATTAAAATAATGGAAAAGCAATCTATCAAACTTGACTTGGCTGAAACAACTGTTGATAGTTTAATTAGGAAATTGAAAGAGCAAATCTAATCTGCCTTAAATGCGGTAAAAAAATTACGGAACAATTAAACTAGAAAGAAAGCGCCACATCGCCTACTGTGAAACCGTGATCCACTTTAAAACCTGCATAATTATGAAACTGAACTATGTTATAATGATATCAATTACCCTCCTCCTCTCAGGCTGTTTTATTGGAGGAGGAACACATGGTTCAATTCAAGGTTCCAGTACAATAAAAGCAAGGCAGAATTAGAAAATGCGATATATAATGTGTTTGAAATGACGTCTCAAAAAAATGTAAGTACTAAACGATTACAATATACTGTGATCTCATTAGTGATAATTAGCATGCTTATTCTTGCTTGTCTTTTTAAATCATATGATTACGAACAAAATTTATACAATGCAGGACGTCTGTATATGTATTTGATAACCTCGCTTGATGTTGGTTTGAAATTAAGTGTTATGACAATTGCACTTAATTTATCTTTCACTTGTTATAAAAGACAAAGAAAACTGCAAGCTTCTTTTTTGAATATGTTCACTGCCTATTTTTGTATTTATGGATTCGCAATTTGGTTGACTTCATTTTTAATTGGAATAGGTTCAGTAGAAATTTATTGGAAATTAGCTTCAGCTTGTGGCTTTTTTGGAATAACCGTGTTGCTAGACTCATTAATAAAAAAAAATGCACCTAACACTCATTAAGTAATATGGCGCACAAGGTATACTGGAAAGATAGCGCCACATGCCCAATTCCCAAACCGTTATTGACAATTAAATATGAGAAACAGCATACAAAATATGAGATCTTCAACAAAACTTGTTGTTACAGTTCTGCTGTCAATATTACCTAATTTGATTTTCGCACAAAAAAATTTTCAATACGAAGATATGGTTCATCTATCGATTAAAAATGAACGTGTATTGGACAGTTTTTTAATCGCAAACGGGATGAATAATAGGGAGTTGAAATTGCTTATTTCACCATTTGAAAAAATACAACCAGATGTTTTTGGTGAAATTAACGCGCACTGTAAAAGATATTTAGTAAAAAATCTAGAGTGCCTCGAAAGCAATAAAGCGACTTCTATTTTTGTTGTAACCGAGGATAAGGATATTGTGATTGGAGGGTTTCTGAACGATGATCAATTGTTTATTTGGCCAACGGAGTTTCTGAGGTACCAATTGGTTGATAAGAGTTTAATAGAGAACACCCAACACAATCTCGAATTATGTTTGGGAATAACTGTTCATCACAATGAACAATTGGAACGAATAACAATTGAAAAGTTCGACAATAAATTTGATGGTGAGTACGTCTATACCTTCTTGTTTTCTAAAGATTTCGGATTCCAACAGTTTGGTAGCAACAATGTAATGTTTAAATCAATAAATGACTCCTATTATGTGCCCATTCAAGACTTCGATATAAATGAATACGAGGTGATGATTTATCTTGAGAAATTGCAGTATCGAGAATTAAAAAAGCCGAATTGTAATGTCGTTAAGTTCAAATATTTTGAAATTGAATATTTACTAATAAAGAATCAAGAAATTATTGATTTTGGAACGCTCATGCATTCGGAACGAACAGATTAAGGTTTTCTTGATGAATTACATTAACTAAATTACTCTCATTTATATATTAGAGAAAACGCGTACATCGCATAGCTATACCGTTATGTACAATTTAACATGTGACCTAATCGTTACTCAAAAATGCTATTTAGAATCTTTATTTTCAGCTCTTTATTATGTTCCGCAGGGAGTTTACTTAGCCAGGAATTGAAGCCAAATACCTCTTCAAATATTGGAGTAACATTAGATTCAATTAATAAGGAAGTTTTGCAACATAAAAAGGCGATATTCATATCATATAGAGCCTATTACACACTAAAAAATAAATCAAATGACACGATTGTATTTGTCACAAATAGTTGCCCATCGATAAATAAATATACTCTTGAAATAAATGATTCTCTATATCTCTTTAATAGAAATGTTAATTGTTCTTTCAATGCTTTTAGATTTGACACAATTGCCCCATCAGAATCTATTCACATTTCGGTCTTATTACTGACGGATTTGGACATTGAGTTTAATGAAGATCAAGTTTTAACTTTTTCGATTCCAATTGTAGTAGGAGACAATGGTGAAGTTCATGTCAATGGTGCTGGAAAGGAGGGTTATCTAATTCATTTTACAGGAAAAGCTAAGTTAAATATCGAATATTCAAACCTAAAAAATAAAAAAAAACGCCAATCAAAGGCTAAATA
>JAOASF010000093.1 GCA_025210175.1 Crocinitomicaceae bacterium
AATAGAAGTAGATCGAAATAGCCCAACCATGATGATCAGTATTTACACCATTAAGTTGTTTTGGGACGGTAGAGCTAATCAAACCCAACAGCAAATCGAACATGTTATTTTCAATGAAAATGAATTTGGAACAGACTATCAGCAAATGGTTGCCAACCTTCAGTCTGATCCTTCTTATGTGAACGATTTCAACCAAGCCTTTGGAGGAGGCAATACACTTACACGCAATAACATCCTGGAGGCCCTCACAGCGTATTTGGCAACGGTGGTGGATCACAATACCCGTTTTGACCAGAATGTTCGAGGGGAAATTCAAACCTTAACTTCTCAAGAAAAGGAGGGTTTTAATTTATTTATGGGCAAGGCGCAATGTGGTGTTTGTCACTTTGCACCCACCTTTAACGGAACCGTTCCCCCTTATTTTTCGGATAGTGAAACCGAAGTGATTGGAACACCCGATCATCCAAATAAAAAAGTAGCAAAACTAGACCAAGATTTGGGGCGAGTAGCCAATCGAGTACCATGGGATGCAGCAAAAATTTATGCCCACTCTTTCAAAACACCAAGTGTGCGCAATGTGGAACGAACAGGGCCGTACATGCACAATGGCGTGTTTCAAACGCTTGAAGAAGTAGTGTCTTTCTACAACGATGGCGGTGGAATGGGATGGGGGTTTGACCTTCCAAATCAGACTCTGCCTTTTGATCAATTAAACCTCAATAAGAAGGAACAGCGAGCAATCATCGCCTTTCTCAAAACCTTGACTTCAGAACCAAAAGAGCCAGAAAATTAACCCTTGGCCAAGGCAAGGGTTACAATGCTTATTTCCAAATCGGGCTGAACTTGTCTCAACAAGGTCGCTATTCTTTCGAGTGTGGCGCCGGTCGTAATAACGTCATCTACCAAAACCAAGTGTTGAAAACGAAAGGATTTTTGAGCAAGGCAAAAGGTGTGTTCGATATGTCCGTGCCGATCAAAACGATTTTGTTTGGTTTGACTTTCCTGATGAAGTTTTCTCTTCAATAAATTTTCATGCAAGGGAAGGGACAGTGTTTCCGAAAGGCCACGAGCAAGAAGTGCGCTTTGATTGTACCCGCGAATGAATTCTTTCTTCGGATGGAGAGGAACCGGGCAGATACAATCCACTGTTTTAATCCATTCGGTGTTGGCCAGTTCCGTGCCCATCATTCTCCCCAATTCTAGGCCTAACTGTGCCTTGTCTCTGTATTTCAACTCATGGAGCAAATGTTGAGAGTCGGTTTGTTTCTCAAAATACAAAAGAGAATATCCTTCCCGAATGTCAATTCTGTACCTAAGTAGTTCTTTTACAGGGTTTTTGTTTGAATTCTCCGCAATAAAAGTAAAGGGTAAATCGTTTTTACACAGGACACAAATGCCAGTGGATTGATCGCTTATTTCTTGATCGCAAAGTAGGCAAATGTTCGGATAAAGCCCGTGAAATAGGAGTTCTTTGAAAGTGGGTAGTAGTGACATAAACCGAGTTTAAAAAATTGTGTTCAGATTTCCAACTTTCTTTTCTAACTCGCGGCTGTTTAAAATAGAATAAAATCAATATTGACAAAGGTTAAAAAGGCCGTAATTTTATAGAACAGAACGATTCTTCTTTTATCACAAGCAATTCAGGGCGGAAAAATTTTTATTGACAATAAACTCGCCTGAGTATGTGGAAAAGTTCTATCAAATTTTAAAATCGCACCTAAGGATTGGCTAATAAAGGGATTGCGGATTTTGGTGTTGATAAAGTTTGATTCTTGTGAATTTCTTTAATTGTGAGAAGTAAGATAAATGACAATTTTTGTACTCAAGCAAAACGAGACACTCCTGCTGAGAACAGACTATGAAATTGTCGAGTTGCTTCAATAACAATTACTTAGAAGAACCACTGAAACTGATGGGATGCGAAACATCCCCTTGAAATGATTTTGATATATAAATAACAAATAAATGGCACAACAAAACGAACCAATTTTAGAGGAAAACAAGAACAGATTTGTTCTGTTTCCGATTCAACATGACGACATCTGGGCGTTCTACAAAAAGGCAGAGGCGAGCTTCTGGACGGCTGAAGAAATTGACCTAGCTCCGGACTTGGTGGATTGGGAAACTAAATTGAACGACGACGAAAGACATTTCATCAAACACGTTCTTGCATTCTTCGCTGCATCAGATGGAATTGTTAACGAAAACTTAGCAGAAAACTTCGTAGCAGAGGTTCAGTACACAGAGGCGAAATTCTTCTATGGATTCCAAATTTCTATGGAGAACATTCACTCCGAAACGTACTCTTTGTTGATTGACACGTATATCAAAGATTCGGCAGAAAAGAATCGTCTATTTAACGCAATGGAAACAATCGACTGTGTGAAGAAAAAAGCTGACTGGGCTTTGCGTTGGATCGAGAATGGTTCATTCGCTGAGCGTTTGATCGCTTTCGCAGCTGTTGAAGGAATTTTCTTCTCAGGTTCATTCTGTTCTATCTTCTGGTTGAAGAAAAGAGGATTGATGCCAGGATTGTCGTTCTCAAACGAGTTGATTTCTCGTGATGAAGGACTACACTGTGATTTCGCATGTTTGTTGTACAACAATCACTTGAACAACAAATTGCCGAAAGAGCAAATCACCAAAATCATTTTGGATGCAGTAGAAATCGAAAAAGAGTTCGTAACAGATGCATTGCCAGTTCGTTTGATCGGAATGAACGCAGAAAGCATGCAACAGTACATCGAATTCGTGGCTGACCGTTTGTTAGCAGAGCTAGGTTGTGATAAAGTATTTAACGCTACCAACCCATTCGATTTCATGGACATGATTTCAATTCAAGGAAAAACAAACTTCTTCGAGAAGCGCGTTGGAGAATATCAAAAAGCAGGAGTTTTGGGTGGATCTCAAACTTTCAGCATGGACGAAGATTTTTAAAGATTACACGAGAAACCCGAAAAACAAAAGCTTATGTACGTAGTTAAAAGAGACGGAAGAAAGGAGTCGGTAAAGTTTGACAAAATTACTGCTCGCATTATCAAAATGTGTTACGGATTGGACCCATTGGTTTCACCGGAGGCCGTAGCTATGAAAGTTATCGAAGGAATTTATGACGGTGTTACAACATCAGATTTGGATACTTTGGCAGCAGAGGTAGCAGCAGCAAAAACAATCGATCACCCAGATTACGCATTGTTGGCGTCTCGTATTGCAGTTTCAAACTTGCACAAAGAAACAAAGAAGACCTTCTCTGAAACAATGGAAGATCTTTATCACTATATCGATCCTAAAACAGGAGAGAAAGCGTCCTTGTTGGCAGAAGATGTTTACCAAATTATCTTGGACAACAAAGACCTATTGGATTCAAGCATTATTTACGATCGCGATTTCCGTTACGACTATTTCGGGTTTAAGACACTTTCGCGCTCGTACTTGTTGAAGATCAATGGAAAAATCGCTGAGCGTCCGCAACAGATGTTGATGCGCGTTTCATTGGGTATTCACAAAACAGATATTCAAGCGGCTATTAAAACGTACAACTTGATGTCTGAAGGTTGGTTTACACATGCCACTCCTACCTTGTTTAACTCAGGAACACCGAAGCCTCAAATGTCTTCTTGTTTCTTGTTGACAACAAAAGAGGATAGCATTTCAGGTATCTACGACACCTTGAAGTCTTGTGCACAAATTTCTCAGTCAGCTGGTGGAATTGGGTTGTCTATCCACGACATCCGCGCTACAGGTTCATACATCAAAGGAACGAACGGTACGTCAAATGGAATCATCCCAATGTTGCGTGTATTCAACGATACAGCTCGCTACGTTGACCAAGGTGGAGGAAAAAGAAAAGGTTCTTTCGCCATCTACTTGGAGCCATGGCATGCTGACGTGTTTGACTTCCTCGATTTGAAGAAAAACCACGGTAAAGAAGAGGCTCGTGCTCGTGATTTGTTCTACGCTCTTTGGATTCCAGATTTGTTCATGAAACGTGTGAAAGAAAACGGGGATTGGACCTTGATGTGTCCGCACGAGTGTCCAGGATTGTCAGACACACACAGTGCTGAATTCGAAAAATTGTACACGAAGTACGAAAAAGAAGGTAAGGGAAGAAAGACCATTAAAGCACAAGATCTTTGGTTCAAAATCTTGGAGTCTCAAATTGAGACAGGTACGCCATACATGTTGTACAAGGATGCAGCTAACGCGAAATCAAACCAACAAAACTTGGGTACAATCAAGTCTTCAAACTTGTGTACAGAGATCATGGAGTACACAGCTCCAGACGAGGTAGCGGTTTGTAACTTGGCTTCATTGGCTTTGCCGAAATATGTAACTGAAGAAGGTACATTCGACCACGATAAATTGTTTGAAGTGACTTACCAAGCAACGGTAAACTTGAACAAAATCATCGACGAGAACTTCTACCCAGTTGAAGAAGCGCGTAACTCAAACTTGCGTCACCGTCCAATCGGATTAGGGGTTCAAGGTTTGGCAGATACGTTCATCATGATGCGTTACCCATTCGAATCAGAAGAAGCTCGTGCTTTGAACCGCGAAATCTTCGAAACGATTTACTACGCGTCAATGACAGCATCGAAAGATTTGGCGAAAGCAGAAGGACCATACGAAACTTTCAAAGGTTCACCAGTTTCGAAAGGACAGTTCCAGTTCGATATGTGGGGTGTAACACCTACAGACCGTTGGGAATGGGATATCTTGAAAGAAGAAGTGAAAAAGCACGGAGTTCGCAATTCATTGTTGTTAGCGCCAATGCCAACAGCTTCTACAGCTCAAATCCTTGGAAACAACGAATGTTTTGAACCATACACATCGAATGTATACACGCGTCGTGTATTGTCAGGAGAGTTCATTGTGGTTAACAAGCATCTTTTGAAAGACTTGGTAAAAGAAGGTCTTTGGACAAAAGAAATGCGTCAAACCTTGATGTCTACAAACGGTTCCATCCAAAACATCAAAGAAATCCCTCAAGACTTGAAAGACTTGTACAAAACTGCATGGGAGATTTCTCAAAAAGCAATCATTGACCAAGCAGCTGATCGTGGAGCATACATCTGTCAATCTCAATCGTTGAACATCTTCATGGAGAATGCAAACTTCGGTAAGTTGACATCCATGCACTTCTACGGATGGGAGAAAGGTTTGAAAACAGGTATGTACTACTTGCGTACAAAAGCAGCAACAGATGCCATCAAGTTTACAGTTGATAAAACAGTTGTTGAAAACAAACCAAACGTTGCAGCTGCAACACAAGATGATGAATACGCTAAAGCGGCAATCGCATGTTCAATCGACAACCCAGACGATTGTGAAATGTGTGGAAGCTAAGAGTGCGGAAGCTAAGAGGCGACGCTAGTCGAACATGATTAGCCCCAAATATTGTCTCTATAGATGACCAAGTGCCAGAGTTGTCTAGATGAGAGTATAAAAATCCCTTCCTTGTGAAGGGATTTTTTTATGGAGAAAGGTGAAACACGGTTTGCTCTTGTTGACCCATTCCTTTTGCCACGAAAAGAAAAGTTCCCTCTATCCATGAAGGGATTTCCACACCATTTCGGGTCCACGGTGTTTTGTAAACAAGTTTACCATTGGTAGCGTACACTTCCAATAATTCGTAATTGAGCTGTGACCGCAGAACCAAGACATTGTCCTGAGTAGAAAGATTTAAAGTACTGCCTCCTTTGGGTGCGTGATAGGGAATCGTCTTTGTATAACTGAGTTGATAGTTCTGATCGAATGCCAAAAGTTGAAAATATTGCCACTTTGAAGGGGCATATAGCAGGTGCTCGTAATGTTGAATACTTGTTCCTAGGTTGACGGGAGAAATGCTCGCTAGAGGCTCATAATAGACTCCATCGATGGAGGCATGAAGAGCGAAATGTGAAAGGTTGTTTTCAAAACCTGTAGTCCATGCAAGTAATAGTGCATTTTCGTGCTCAGCAACGGTAAAGTCCAACAGGGAAATGGGCAAGATAGCACAGGAACCGTCACATACTCCAGAGCTATAGCTGAGGCTGTAAGAAATGACTTCATCAGCTCGATTGGCATAACCTTCTATAATGACAGAGTCAGGTCCTGTAAGGGTTTCGCTATCGTATAAATCGGCATTGTTAAAACCGCTCTTAAATCCTTTACTGGAATTAGCCAAGGCGTATACCCTTATTTGATCGCAA
Organism: Crocinitomicaceae bacterium; assembly: GCA_025210175.1. GTDB lineage: Bacteria > Bacteroidota > Bacteroidia > Flavobacteriales_D > Crocinitomicaceae > UBA2040. The sequence goes on from JAOASF010000093.1 coordinate 6,192, forward strand.
TTGGTGCAGGGACTCGGTCCTCCGTCAGCAGCTGAATGTGGACATCCTGGTCGATTGACCATCGAAATGTTGGCAGTTATTGAACAACCATCAGGAACAAAGATGCGAGCAGAAACAAACTGATGTCCATCGTCGCAATTTCCGAGTGTGCCCGATCCACAAGTGGGTCCATTGATGCTATTCAAATCACAGTTTTGCCAGCAACCGCAGTTGTTCCCCGAAACATAAAGGCAACCCGACGAACAAAGCTGGGAAAATACAAACGGAAAGTGAAATAGGATACAGGTCAACAAAGACATGCACCCCCAATGAGGAAGAGTGGTTTTCATAAAGTAATAGTTTCTAAGTGTAACTTAGTAGTTATGTTGAAGAAGTTAGCACTTTTGAAAGAAATTCACAACTGCGCTTTGTGTCAAGATAATTTGCCTCTGGGCCCACGGCCCGTCGTGCGAATTCATCCGAAAGCGCGAATATTAATTGTGGGTCAAGCGCCAGGAATAAGGGTCCACGAATCGGGGATTCCTTGGAATGACCAAAGTGGTAAAAGGTTGAGAGAGTGGTTGTTGATGTCAGACGAAGAATTCTACAACGAAGAGAACGTAGCCATTGTCCCCATGGGCTTTTGTTATCCTGGAACCGGTAAAAGTGGCGACCTTCCTCCCATGAAAATATGTGCTCCAACTTGGCACGAAAGAATCCTTGAAAGGTTGCCGAATATTCAGTTGATTTTGCTCGTGGGAAACTATGCTCAGAACTATTATTTGCCCGAGTGGAAAAAGAAAAGTTTGACAGAAACAGTGAAGGCATTTGATGCCGAAAGTTCAAAGTTTATCCCACTTCCACATCCATCGCCGCGAAACAGAAGATGGTTTCAACAGAACCCTTGGTTCGAAGACAAGGTCCTTCCGGTTTTACAATATCGAATGGCTATGATTTTGGGTTCAGCACATGAATAATTGTGCTTTTTCCGTTTTTTCTGAAATAAAGAAAGAATTCACCCTTTGGTAGTAGAAAAACATTGCTTGATTCGGCAGGTAAGGCTAGTTTTTGACCCAATATATTGATCGCCTCAATTTTCAACTCCTTATTTAACAGCGTTAGTTTTCCATCTTGGATGGTATAGTCTTCCGACTCAAGGATGTCCTCCAGATCGGCGGTTATTTGAAAAGCAAAAGTAAGAACCGAACTATCGGAATAGGTCGCTGGATTGTACAGGTTAAAATAGATGTTTCCGTTGGCCACTTTGTTCTGAAGATCGACCCCAATAATGAGTTTTTGAGGAGGATTGCTGGAGCCCAATAGGGTGAAATCTGCCGAGTCTAAATGTTGAACTGGCGTGGTATTCAGTGTTTGTGTATCAAAATTGACGACCCATTCTGCAGGAATGTGGCTAAAGTTGGCCTTCCATCTCAAAGTCGTATCTACTCCTGAAAGATTATTGATTTCTACATACCAGTGAATGGGACTTTGGCTCGTGTTTTTCTGAAAAGTATAGAGCGAATCAGAAAGGGTAAACAACTGCGAAAAGGCAGTGGAAACAGCTGTCAAACTTACGAGTAAGGTCAATATTCTCATGTGCTAAAGGTATCAATTTCCTACCTTTGCCTCAAAAAAGAAGCATGCTAGGTTTAAAATTGCCGACCGACCCGCGCTGGGTGAACATCGTTGAGAAAAACTTATCCGAAATTTTGACAGACCACGCATGGTGTGAACAAAAAGCAGCGACAAATGCCATTAATCTAGTCATCAACAACCCAGAAAAAACGGATTTGGTAAAAGACATGCTTTCCATCGCTCAAGAGGAATTACAGCACTTTGAGATGGTGCACAATATCATCATCGAACGAGGTTACACCCTTGGACATGAATGTCGTGATGAGTACGTCAACGATTTGCTCAAGTTTTGCAAAGTAGGAGGAACCAAAACCGATCGTTTGATTGATCGCTTGTTGTTTGCCGCCATGATTGAAGCAAGAAGTTGTGAGCGTTTTCGAATTCTGAGCACGAATATAAATGACAAAGAGCTGGCGCAGTTTTACCACGATTTAATGGCAAGTGAGGCCAACCATTATACAGTTTTCTTGAATTATGCTAGAAAGTATGGTGAAGGAAGGGATGTAAATGCCCGTTGGCAAGAATGGCTCAATTACGAAGCAGAAGTCATCGCTAACTACGGGAAAAGCGAGACCATGCATGGGTAGTAAATGATATAAAAAAAGGAGGTGCCAGACCTCCTTTTTCATTTTATGCTTTCTCTTCCGTGTCGGGACCGTTCCCTTTTTCAGGTTCGTCCTTTTTCGGCGTTGATTTTTTCTGTGGACCTTGGATTTGTCCTTTTTCTTCTCCTTTCAGATAATTTGGCAAGTTCAACCCAGCCATATCAAAGAGTTCGTTCAATGGTGGAACAGATTTCATCATTCCAGAAACAAAGTTGGCTGTAGACCCGTTTCCGTTTTCGTTATTTCCAGAATCCCAAACAGTAACCTTGTCAATTTTGATATTCTTAACAGCTTCCACCTGCGTGCGAACCAATTCAGGAAGTTTCTCAATCAACAACAATTGGAAGGCTTTGGTAGGGTCTCCACCAGCAGCAGAAACCACATCGCGATAACCTTCAGCTTGTTTGGTCAAGATTTCGTATAAACCTTTCGCTTCGGCTTCCATTTTCGCATAAATAGCGTCTGCCTCACCCTTGGCTTGCTCACGCAAACGTTCTGCTTCGGCTTGAGCATCAATGATGGCTCTTTTCTTCGAAATTTCGGCTGGAATAACGATGTTCGCATTTTGCGTAGCGCGTTCTCTTTCAGCACGAGCTTCCTCCGATTTTTGCTCGGCAACATAAGCTTCTTCTAAGGCTCTTGCCGACTGAACTTTCTCTGAAGCCAAAGCGATTCGCAAGGCCTCTGCCTCCTTCTCACGACGTAGGGCTTCGGACTGTGCAATGGCAATTTTCGCCTCGTTTTCCCCCTTGATCGCAATTGCGTTGGCTTCTGAAGTTTTAACACGGGTGTCTCTTTGCGCTTCCGCTTTACCAATTGCTTCATCTTTTTGTGCAGCTGCAATAGAAACCTCTCTGTCTTTTTGTGTATTTGCAATTTTCACATCGCGGTCGCGGTGCGTTTCGGCAATTTGTGTGTCTTTTTCTCTATCTGCCAAAGCCTTACCAGTTTCCCCGATTTTCTCTTGCTCGGCAACGCTGATTTTCGCTTCGTTGATGGCTTTAGCAGCCGCTTCCTTACCCAAAGCCTCAATATAACCGCTTTCGTCTTTGATATCCGTAACGTTTACGTTGATCAATTTCAAACCGATTTTCTTCAATTCACTATCAACATTCACGGAAATATTCGCCAAGAACTTATCGCGATCCGAGTTGATTTCCTCGATCGTCATCGTGGCAATAACCAAACGCAACTGACCAAAAAGAATGTCCTTCGCTAAGTCTTGAATTTGATCTTGGTTCAATCCTAATAAACGCTCAGCAGCCGTATTCATGTTCTCAGAATCGGTAGAAATAGCAATGGTAAAGCGACACGGAACATCCACACGAATGTTCTGACGACTCAGGGCATTGGTCAAATTCGCCTCAATAGAAATGGGTTTCAAATCCAAGTAAGCGTAATCTTGAATGACAGGCCAGATGAAGGCTCCACCTCCATGAATACACTTGGCAGATGATCCACCTGTTCGTCCGTAAACGACTAAGATTTTGTCGGAAGGACAACGCTTGTACCTCGAAACAAGCGCAGAGATGGTTACAAAGATGACGACTGCCGCAACGGCAATAATCACTAAAGGTGACATGTTTTCAAACATAGTTTAATTATAGTTGTTCAACGATTAATAATTCATTTTCAAGTCCCGTGATTTTCACGAGTTTACCGGTTGGAATTTCTTCCCCTTCGGTAATAGCACTCAATTCGCGAGTGGAACCATTGAGGCTCAAAAGCACTTTGCCTTTACCTCCTTTCTTGGCTGGAATGGTCAAATAAACCTCCGCATTTTTGCCAATGGTCGCATCGAAGCGGAAGCTATTGTCTTCTGCCAATTTCTTGATTTGTTTGATGATGAAGAAAAAGGCAAAAAGAAAGATCAATCCCACAACAGTTGCCACCGTCATTAAGACCCAGCGATTCGAAATTTCATTGTAAAAAGAGATTCCTGTCCATGAGAAACCCAACAAGAAATTGATCAAGTTTCGAAGGGAGAAAATTTGGCTTGGACCACTTTGTCCGTCCATGTCTCCATCGAAGTCTGCTTCTAATCCATCGGAGGCGTCTCCACCTACGAAGGTCATGATTGTTTGAATGATAAATATTACGCTGGCGGGTATGGCAATATACCAGTAGGTTCGTAATAGAGGTTCTAGATTTTCCATACACTAAAAATAATAGGAAAAACGATATAGGTTACAGTGATAGTGGCGATATCGGTGAAATGTTTACCGGAATAGGCGAATTCGTCCTTTCATGGTTGATTCACGAAAATCGTCCAACTTTTCATCGATGTTTTTGTTGGTAAGTCGCTTTAGTAACTTCAAAGTTCCCTTGGCTTGTTTGAAATCCATTTCTTCTCCATAAATGGGAAGGATTCCTAAGAACGTTATGTTGTTTCCGTCGATTTGGATGTCCGTCAATTGATCGCTCATCAACATGGGCTTGACCAGGAACAAATGATTCGGCTTCATCGATTCCGAAAGGGAACGAAAATCGGGATAACATTGGATGGTATGACCATGTCCAAACCAGGTCTTTTTGTTCAAAACGTGATTGCCGAGTTTTTCCAACCAGTGTAGAGGCCATCTGAATTTATCTTTGGTCGATTTCAAATCCCAGTAACTCGGCATACAAAAGTATACTTCTACAAAGCGCTCCTCGTAGTGTTTTTCTGGCACCGGCATTTCGTTGTACGAAAGACCCTCCGTCATCCAGAGAGTCACACGTTTTTCAGGGATATGGACTTGAATAACCTGAAAATGCGCGAATTGTTCCAGTACTTCTACTTGATATCCTTTGTCCGAGAAATATTGATATACTTTCATCTACTTGTCCAAAACAGTTTCCAATGCTTGCCAGAAATCCTCCGTTGATGGAACGCATCCGCTTTCAATCATTCGGTGAATTTCCATTTCTCGCTCCTGGTTATATGCCTTATTGGTTTTATAAATTTGGATGTCTCCCGCATGTTTTTGAAGGGCATGATGAATGCTTTCAGGAGTTGAAAGGTCGAGTTTTTCGCTGGTGGAAGTCAAAGAAATTAATTCGATCGCATCCTCTTTGAAGCGGAAAACCATACAGGATTCTTTGCTTCTGTGTTCGAGGAATTCCATTTTTTTGTAAACGATATCTAGAACTGCATCACTGAACATCCCTACCAATTCTTCAGCTTTTTTCGGTGAATTTTGGTTCATTTCCAGCCATTCTTCGTTCTTCACGCCATTGGCAATTAGAAAATACTTAAAATCCTCGTCAAAATACTTCTGCTCTTCCTGACTCAACAATCGATATTTCATGGTACAAAGGTAAACAAGAGTCAAGAATTTGTATGGGTTTTCGCACTGATTGGTGGCACATTATATCTTATTTTTGCCCTGATGTCAGAAAAGAGAGGTATTGCCATACTTGGCTCAACAGGTTCCATTGGAACACAAGCACTTGAAGTGATAGAAGCGTACTCAGATCGTTTTGATTTACGCGTCATTACAGCTCATCACAACGCTGATTTGTTAATCGAACAAGCGAAGAAATTTCAACCACAATCTGTTGTGATTGTAAATGAAGAAAAGTACGCATATGTGAAGGAGGCATTGAAGGAAGAAGACGTGCTGGTTTATGCCGGTGAAAAATCGCTTTCCGAAGTTGTGGCCTTTGACTCTGTAGACATCGTTTTAACAGCTTTGGTAGGTTATGCTGGATTGAAGCCAACTATTGCGGCTATTGAAGCTAGAAAGACAATCGCTCTTGCCAATAAGGAAACCTTGGTGGTGGCAGGAGAAATGATCATGAAATTGGCGCGTGAAAAGGGGGTCAACATTTTCCCAGTTGATTCTGAACACAGTGCAATTTTCCAGTGTTTACCTGGAGAGTACATGAATCCAATTGAAAAGATTTATTTGACAGCAAGTGGCGGTCCGTTTAGAGGATGGAAAGCGGATGCCTTGGCCAATGTGAAAAAGGAGCAAGCTTTGAAACACCCCAATTGGGAAATGGGGGCGAAGATTACAATTGATTCGGCATCCTTGATGAACAAGGGCTTAGAAGTGATTGAAGCCAAATGGTTGTTCAACTTAAATCCGGAACAAATAGATGTTATTGTGCACCCGCAATCCATTGTTCATTCTTTGGTGCAGTTTGAAGATGGTAGTATGAAAGCACAAATGGGCTTGCCGGATATGAAGCTGCCGATTCAGTATGCCTTGACTTACCCTGAACGATGGCCGACGGGCTTTCCACGCTTTAACTTCATGGACTACCCTCAATTGACCTTTGAAAAACCAGACAGAGAGACTTTCAGAAATTTGGATTTGGCCTATGCGGCAATGGATAAGGGAGGAACTTTGGCTTGTGCCTTGAACGCGGCAAACGAGGTGACGGTGGCGGCTTTTTTAAAGGACCAAATATCCTTTTTGGACATTGCGAAAATCAATGAAGGCACCATGGAGAAATGTTCTTTTATTTCCCATCCCGATTTGGGAGCTTTGGTGGAGATTGATGCGGAAGCGAGGAGAGTTGCAAATGAATTGATTGTTAAAGCATGAAAAGATTGATTTACATTATGGTTGGGTTGTCCTTAGGTGCTTGTGTGTACAATATGCCAGACGACGATATTGCCATCGGTGACAAGAAAGTAAGTTTGATTCTTGACAACGAACACGCCATTACCTTAGCCTCTTTGCCAATGGCCTGCATGGAGAGGGAATACCCTAATAAGTTGAATCAAGTATTGAGCGATTCTAGTCAGTTAATGGGACCTAAGGCTTTGCATCCCGCTTTTTACGGTTGCTTCGACTGGCATAGCGCTGTACATGGGCAATGGTTGTTGGTTCGCTTGATGAAGGAGTTTCCAGAAATTGATCAATCGGAGATTAGAGAGAAATTAGGGAGATTGCTGACGAAGGAGAATTTGGAGGAAGAATTGGCCTATTTTCAGAGAGAAGAAAATGCCTCCTTTGAGAGAACCTACGGTTGGGCATGGCTCTTGCGTTTGCATGGCGAAACCTATCAGTGGGAAGATACCCTTGGTAAGCAGATTTATGAAAACCTAAAACCACTGGCGGATCATATCGTTCAAGCCTACTTAAGTTTTTTACCCAAGTTGAACTTTCCCATACGCAATGGAGAACATACGAATACGGCCTTCGGTTTGTCGGCAGCGTATGATTATGCAAGGAAAACGGGACAATTAAAATTGCTTGCTATGATTAGCACCAGGGCCCGTAGTTTTTATGAAAAAGATGAAGACGTGAGTTTGGCTTTTGAGCCGAGTGGATTTGACTTTTTATCTCCCATATTGGAAGAAGCCAGATTGATGCAAAAGGTAATGAACAAGGAAGATTATATGCGTTGGTTGAATCGATATTTGCCTAGTTTGTTCAACCCACGATTTAAAATGGAACCTGCAGACGTAACGGATCGAACAGATGGTAAGTTGGTTCACCTAGATGGTGTCAATTTGAGCCGCGCACGTTGCTTGTACGTCATAGCGAGACAAGACAAGCGCTTGGCTCATTTACGACAGGTGGCAGACCTTCATTTACAAAGGTCTTTGCCGAGAATTGTTGACGGAGAATATATGGGCGAGCATTGGTTAGCTTCTTTTGCCTTAAACGCTCTTTTGGAGAGAAAAGCTTTGTGATGAACTAAGTCCATCGATAAAGTTCATCATTTCCTCCTTGTTCCCATCGAAATAATTGTCTAAACAGTTCGTAACGAGAAACTCACGATAGCTTTCCTTGGAGATGCGAGGCATATAAATATATCCACGTCCAACAGCTTTGTGTTTAACAAATTTCTTCCTTTCTAAAATTCTAATAATTGTGGAGGTAGTATTGTAAGCTGGACGCGGCGGCGCATAAAGTTCTACGATTTCCTTTATAACGGCTTTGTCCAGTTTCCAAAGACGCAACATTACTTGCTCCTCACTCGGTGTTAATCTTTCCATAATCTAACCAAAACAGTACCGCAAGATACTTCAATTTCGGTTGATTTCAAAATGTCAAGATGTTTTTCCGACCCTCAACGGACTAAAAATTAAATATTTAGTTTCTTTCTGAGGTTTTTAGCTACACCATCTTTGTGTAGATAAATGTTGATGGTTTTTAGCTTGAAGTAACTTTCCGAAACGTACAAGTAACCTTTCGGGTAATTGCTTGTTCCCCAAGAGTTTTTCACCAAAAGGTACTTGGTTCCATTTTGGTCTTTGTACATCCCCACAATGTGCATACCATGGTCGTCGGTGGTGGTTTTATTATCGTAACCTTCTTGACGCATTTCAGGCGTAACGGTTACTTCTTTCACCGGTTCTTCAAAGGCGTTCGACGTTTTTTCTGCACCAGCATCAGAGAAGTTCTTGTTGTCTTTGCCAGAAACTGTGATCGTAGAAGGATCCTCAGGAGCCACCGCGAGTCCATTAGAGAAACTGAATCCTTTTTCGGAAACATCTGCACCCCAAGCTACAGTATAACCTTCCTTAAGGGCTGTTTCAACTGCACTCCACAAATCATCTAGAGAAACGTTGTAGCTTTCACCCCAAGCCC
>JAOASF010000094.1 GCA_025210175.1 Crocinitomicaceae bacterium
ATTCATTGTTGTTCGGGTTTGCAGGATCGTAGTATCCCAAGTCATAAGATTGAGAGAATCCGTTCAATTCTTTCAATTTGTGACCGAATACATAGATTGGCTGCATACCTCCCATAACCGGGTTTCCGATTTCATCAACAACACGATCAGATGGGGTCCAAATCATATCGGCACCGTTGTCCAATCCTAAGAATGAATTCTCACCGAAGGCCATGTACAAACGTGCACCTGTTTCAACGTCAACCGCGTATCCAGGGAACCAGCTCATACCTGTTCCAGTACCATCCGGAACTCCGTCTTTGTTAACCGACTGTCCTTTTCTCATTTGACCTGGTTTCGCACCTCCTACTGATAAGTTCGGATCACGACCCAATTCAATAACTGGACAACGCGTCCATTTAGACTTGTCTGGCGTAATAACGATGTCCACACTTGGTACGAATGACAAACCTGCTGCTGTTCTTGCCGAACCTGGAGAAGTCTCCGGTGAATTCGGGTAAGAATACGTCGGTTTGAAGTATGCAATTGGCATGAAATCACACTGGTAACCTACCAAACGGTGAGGAGCAACCCCTCCAGATAGAATTTTAGACCAACGCTTGTTCGGGTCAACCCCTACTTCATCTGTGTAACATTTCGGATCCAAATATCTTTGGTTCGGATCGTAGTCGGCATCACCTCCTGTTTGAATTCCTGAACGAATCCAGTTGAACGGGAAGGTAGCATCTACATCATTGATGAATTCCAACCATCTTTTCGATGAATCCACAAATGAAATTGAGCTAGAAATGATATCCGTTGTTTTCTCAGCAACGTTTCCAGAACCATTTTCGAAATAGTACTTGTTTTGGAAGATTTGAACGGATACACCCCATTGTGGAATGATCTGCTCATTGTTTTGAGAAATTTTCACATCCGAACGAACCGAATCCAATAGAGCTCCACCTTTGGAAGCGTATCTGTAGATGGTCCAAGAAGCCGTATCCGCTCCGGTTACAGATGCAGTACCAGTATAGTCACGGAATTTACATTCGAAGTAACCATCCGCTACGTTCAATGGATCTACCACTTTCACCGTAATTGGTCCTGAGTTGTAATCGTAAACTGGCTCAGCCATGAATCCTGAATTAACAATTGAGTTTTCAGACGCTCTTGTCAAGCTCAATTCGTTTCCACCGTTACCGTGACCATCAACTCTTGTAATTTGAGGTGTGATTCCGTAAACAGCAAGTGGATTCGGACGAGTACCTCCAGCCTCTGGGCTTGGGTTGTGTGGAATTGCAACTACTGGTTGGATTGCCTTTTTGTCGAATCCTAATCGAGATGCGATGTAAGGAATTTTTTGACCATCCAATGACAATGGATCATTTGGATTGTATGTTTTGTAGTTGTTGTATGCGTATGCAATAGCTACATAGTAATAAGTCTTGTGATTCACCAAAGCTCTTGCACCTTGTGCAAACTGATCTTCCGTTACTCTGAAGGTATGGCGAATTCCTTGGTTGGCTCCAGCAACTTTTTCTACTGGTACCGAGAATCCAAGTGCCTCGTCGAATTCGAAGTTGATCAAACGAGCGATTGGCTTCGTAAGGATGTCATTTCCTCCTGCATCTTTCTCGTAGTTTTTCAAGTCACATTGTGCTACCAAACGAGCCTTTGAAGGGTCTGAGATATCAGAAACTGCGTTATCCACACCTTTCAACTGGTAAATTTGGTATCCTTCGAAACGGTAGAAACGATCTACACCTTCGTCAACGATATTGATTTTATCTTCTTCTAAGTATTGCTCTTTGTAGTTGTTAGATGATACTGGGTTATCCAACATCAAAATCAACTCATTTTCTAACTCCTGAATTCTCAAACGTGGAGCATCTGGAGGAGAAAGAATACGGAAACAGTTGTCGAACAAAGCTTGTGCTTTTGTATCGGCTCTTTTCAATGCTCTTACTGATGAGAACAAGTCACCGTCAGTTCCACGAGCGTAAACTACACCTACAGTAATGTTGTTTACAGCACCTGGACGCAAAGTAAACGGACCTGCAGACTGAACGAAACGACGGTCACCTGGAGGGTTGTTGCTAGTTGCCTCATCCCAATCAAATCCTGGATCTTGTCCAGCCGTTCCCCAATGCAATGGATCCGAATCACCTGGGAACAAGTAATCAGACTCAATTGTAGTTGCACCAGTAGAACCAGCGTATCCAGCACCACCGTAGAACATTTCAGATCCATCTTGCCATGTACCAGACATGTAGTTGTAGAACTGAGCAGCTGTTGCAGGGTCATTGTACGGGAAGGTTGCACCGTTGGTGTAGTATGTGAATCGTCTCATACCGAAACGTTCGTTGTCAATAATTCCATCGCTATATCCAGTTCCAATACCACGGTACACAATTCCGTCTCCGGCGATTGCATCGTTAACAGATGGAGCAACGTAATCTTGCAATACAGAGTCAAAGATTGGCCCGATGTTGTCGATGTTATCCGCATCTTGGTATGGACCTTCAAAGAAGTCTACCCCGATTGCTGGAGGATTGTCTCCATATCCTTGGTTTGAACCGTTAGACTCATCCACCTGGTCACCGTTAAAACAGTAACCCAATCCACGAGAAACGTCACAACCAACATAGTCATCTGTCGCGTTACCTAAATCCGCATCCATGTACTGTGCGAAGTAAGTACTAAACAACGTTTGTGTACCACGGTTGATCAACTCGTAGTTGTAGAAAGTCATGCTGTTCACTTCATCATTCGTAGCGAATGCAAAAGCTTGTGCGCGGATCTCCATACCAATTGGGTCACCACCTGATTCACCGTGAATGTTTCCTTTGTCGTTGAAAACCCACCAGTGTGTTTCATCACCAAACAATGAAATACGACGGTCGATACCACACTGGATATCATCGCGTCCTAAGATATCATCGTACCAAGGGTGGTCACCATTTGCTGGGTTGTAAACTCCATCTCCATCTCTATCGTAGAAAGGAGCTAGGTAGTAATCCTGACCTCTAGTGATATCACCGTGAGCAGGCCAGTTGATGATTCTGTTCAATTCGTCGTTTGTTGGAGCTTCAACTTCCTCACAACCTTCGGTTCCTGGGATGTTATCACACTCCCAGAAAAGGTTGTAACGAATTACCTCTCCTTTGCGAATCGTGTAAAACTTATCGTACTCCAAACATACATCTGGATCTACGTTAGCCTCACCGTAATCGCGTACCACGTCGTCACCAACTGGTACGTTTGGATCGTAAGTACCCGAACCTGGAGTCACTGTAAGCGGACCAGGCCAGAAATCATTACGCGTACGGAATGTCAAAGCAGCCAATTTAAGCTGACCGTTAACGTCTACACCACCCATCCATAATGAACCGGCATAGATAGCTCTTTTTCCTCCACCTTTCGGCACCTCGTAAGCGGCATTGTTATTTGCCCCAACATTACGGTGCAATAAACCACCCTGCTGTAGCAATGTACTTACGTTGTTGAACTCAAACTTCAATACTCCTGTAGCAGGGGCACAATTGGCTCCCTTAGCTTGAATGGCATTGGAGGGCTTCCCTTTGTTCATTTTTGCATTGATATCCTCCAAGGCCATCGCGTTTGATGACATGAAAGCTGCCAAGGCAAGAATCCACAATTGATTTAAATACTTCTTCATTTTTTCCTTCATTAATTGAATTAAAAGTCGAATTTCACCCCAAGTCTAATAGTTCTCGGTACTGATATATTGAACGGATTAGCCACTTTCAATAGATAGTAATCTCTGAAAGATTGTTCATCAGCCTGGTTTTGAATCGTAGTTTGACTAGATGCTGCGGCTAAGTAACCATCATCATCCCAGTTTCCAGTTGCGCGATAAACGTTGATTCTGTTCAATTGGTTAAACATATTTGTTACACGTACATAAACATTCAAGAAAGTTGTTTTCTGTGTACCATCTTTCTTTTCTGATTTCAACTCCATTGTTCTGTCTAACTGCAAGTCCAAACGGTATGACCATGGCAAACGAGATCCGTTAACCGTACCTGTTGTACCTGTTCCTTGTTCGTTGAACATTACCGCGTTAGTAATTGTCGTTTGACGTGTGTATGGAGACCCAGAGTAGATATTTGTAAAGATGTTCAAACCAGTGTTTTCGAAAATGTTGAAGTTTTTGATAACTGGACCGTTGTAATCTTTACCAGAACCGTAACGATAATCCAAGGTTACCGCAAATGCGTGACGTTGGTCGTAGTTGAACGGTGCAATGTTTCTCAAGTTAGGTACACCTGCGTTGATCAAACCGATTGCTGAAGTTGAACTAGATCCTGTTCCGTCTGCGAACTGCAAGGTGTAGTTAGCAGTAATACGTACGTTACCTGTTCTTCTCAAATCGTAAGCAATTGTCATACCTTTAACTGTACCGAAGTCACGGTTAGCGTAAGTGTTGTATGTTACAGGGTATGCATCAAAGATTGATTGCAACTGTACATTGTTTCTTTGCTCACGGTAGAACGCTGAAACTTTAATTGATGACGTTTTAGTCAATACTTGTTGGAAACCAATTTCGTAATCAACAGTTTTCTCAGGTTGCAAGTTCGGGTTGTTGATGATACCACCACGTTGTTGCAAGAACTGGTAAGAAGTTGGATCGAAACGACCTCCAGTAGTTGGACGTTTTGTCAAGATATCGTAGTGCGCGAAGAATGATGCTTCGTCAGACACAGGGAATGAGAAAGCGATACGCGGCATTACGTTGATTTGTGGTTTGTATGCTTCGAAAGCAGACGCCTTAGGTGAATCTTGTGTGGGATCCAACAACCAAGGAGCGATACCAGCTGGTCCACGGATTACTTTTGAATCAGTTACCTCTGTACCTTCTGCGTTGTAGAATACTCCGTCTTTTCTAAATCCATTGATTTGAGTTGGGTTGTTTACATCGTTTACATAAACGGTGTAATCATCACCCATTGATTCTGGAATAACCACCCAGTCATAAGCACTTGGGTTTTGAGCAACCAATTCTTTTGCCTGAGCTACATTGCGAGCTTCGTACAAAAGGTATGGATCTTTCAATACCGGTTGGTTAGCGTTGAAGTAGTCAACACGAACCCCAACGTTGAATACCAAGTCATTGAAGGCAAACTTATCCATCAAGTACATGGCACCATAAATAGGTTGGAACGCACCGATGAATCTCTTGTAGTTTCCATTCTCGTCAAATTCTGAGAAATAGTTATTGATATCTGTTTTACCTCTCACTTTGTTACCAGCGGCATCGTAACCGTAATAGTTAACGTAAGAAGCTCCAGAGTTCAACAATTCGTCGGCGGAGAACATGTCGTATGAGAACGTGTTCGGGTCGTATTGATCGATGTCAACAAAATCAGTTCCTGCTGGATTCAATCCCAATTTCTTTCTCAAGTTATAATCAAAGAATGATTGGTTATCAAGAATTGGGTTTCCATCTGCATCAAACTTACCTCCTTGTCCACCGTACTCTCCTGTTCCAGAAGTGTATGCGTATCCAGTGTTCAATCTTTCGTAAGTGATTTTTTTGAAGTTGAATGAATCTTCAACTGTAGCTTGCGACTTGTCTAACTCCGTGATGTGGAAGTTGGCCAACTGACGAGCAATGGTCCAAATACCTATTGGATTAGTTTGCCAGCTTCTATCCCATCTTTGTTCGTACTCGAATCCTAATGATACCGAGTGATCTCCGATGTTAGCCGATCCAGATCCTGTAAAACGCAACTGATCTGCTTCAGAGTAACCAGCAAAGTTGTATGGAGAACCGATGTTGTTCCACAAGTTGTAAACGTTTTGAGGTGAATCCCCATTACGCAACGCGTTACCTTGTTGGATTTGCACCAAGTTTTCGTAATTCCCTTCAGGTCTTCCTGCAAAAATGTTGTAATACTGAGTTGTGATCGCAGCCAAAGTTGAATTCGCATCGCTTGGCGTGTAATCTACTCGAACATCTTTAAATCCATTGTGCTCGTACGCACCTAAAGTATCATTGAATTCATACGTTGGGATACGAGTTGTTGTAAATGTTCCTACGTGACCGTAGTTGAACAAGTCAAATCCGTGTTTTGGATCGAAAGATTGGTCTTTCGTTTTAGAGAAGTCAACCATCACGTTGTAGAACGCAGATCCAATTTTTGAACTTGATCCTTCTTTATCGTTTGTGAAACGCTGTGTCAAACGACCGAATACTCTCCAGTCGAAACCTGTGTTTTGACCATAGTTTTGGAAGTTCAACAAAGAACTATTGCGATCATAAGCGCGTCCGTTGTTGTAGTTGAACGATCCACCAAAGGTCAAGTTAACTGTTGGCCCCGTATTCACGTCAATTTTTGCTTGACCTGAAAGAGTTGAACTTTGTGCGTTCACTCTCCAAGGAGTCGTTTCAAAATCGTCTTTTCTTAAGTAAAGTACATTGTAGATCGTACCATTACCATCTGGAGTTGGGCTCAAAGGGTTGGCAACCAATTCATCACGTGAATCTTTTTTGATTCGGTATGAACCTCCTGAAAGTGGACGGCTATCCAAGGTAGATGTGTAGTTGGCAGAAACCAAGAAACCTAGACGAGGCTTCACCTTGCGTCCAGTTGAATCTTTTTGCATCAACAATGGTCCGGAGAACATACCTTCAATTAGGTTGTATCCGTACTTATCCAAACCAAAAGCTTTTCCGTCGTATCCGTCTGGATCTTGACCTTTGAAATAGAAACCAGATGTTACGGCTTCTAAACTTCCAAAGTACTTAGAGCTTGGTCCTCTTGTTGTAATCGAGATAATACCTCCTGTTGCATCCCCGTAGTTTGCCGGCAAACCACCAGTGATAACCGATACCTCTTCGATGGCCGATTTCGGAAGGTTGGAAGAACCACGAACCTTGATACCATCGATATAGAAGTAAGATGCATCGTCGCGAGAACCACGAACCGAGATACCTCCTCCTTCTTGAGAGTTAACCCCTCCAACTGTTGCAGCCACACCAGCAGCTGAACGAACAGGTAAACGAGCGATATCCTCTCTGGTAACAACTGCTCCCGAAGCACCACCATCTTTGTCGATCAATGGAACCTTGTAAGCAACTACCTTCACCTCCGTAAGTTCTTGTACATCCTTCGCTTTTCCTAAAGCTTGGTTGTCAAGGAAGGTGATTTTGTCCGCAGAGATCAAAACATTCTCAATTACCTGAGGCTGGTAACCTTCAGTTTCATTTCGAATTTCAACGTCGTAATCTCCAGGGTTGATGGAGTTGATTTGAAATTTACCGTCAAAATCGGTATTAGCTCCCCCTTTCACTCCTCCGTTTTGAATAATCAAAACCTTACAGAAGGGAATTGGTTGCTTCGTGTCAGCATCTACGACAGATCCTTTCAGCGTTCCCAATCCGACCTGGGAGAAACCGAAAGTAACTGACATTAAGAAGCTTACAACTAACAGAGTAAAATTTCGTAACATACTGTACTTAAATTTTTGTTTTAACAATTATTTGCAAGAAGCCGTAAATATAGCCAAAATCCTGTGGTTGAATTCGGCAGAATTTAAAAATCCACTTTTTTTCTTTTAACGGTTCTTAACAAAAGTAGGGCTTGGTTTCCCATAGATGGAAGGATTTATTTTCGAAATCAAAATTGTTTATACATGTCTAAGTCTAAATCCTCCTTTTTACAGAACAATATGTACCTTTAAAAATGCTTTTTTCAAATGCCCATTCCATCGCGATTAACCCCCTTTGCTCCGTGCATCTTTTGGCATACGATAGCTTTGAAATTGAGGACTATACAAAAGAATTACTCCCAGCTGAGTTACAAAAACTAGCGCGCATTTCGCATCCAGTTAAGAAGAGAGAGTTTGTGGCAAGTCGCTTGCTAAAAAGCAAATTTTATCCTGGTCAAGAAATAAAATACAACGAGGTAGGAGCTCCTTACCTCTCTGATAAAATTGTTGATAACTTCATCTCACTTTCTCACACAATTGGTATCGTTGGAATGGCTGAGGCGAAATACAAAATTGGAATGGATCTGGAACCCATCCGAAGTTTGGCAAAGAAGATCCATCACAAGTTCATCAACGAACACGAAAGGGAAATCTTAGACGTAAACGACGATTTGGAAATGACCAAAGCCTGGTCCGCCAAGGAAGCCTTGTACAAATTGGCCAACAGAAAGGAAATCATATTTACGGAGGAGTTGCTCATTCAAGAAAAGGTAGACGAGAATCATTGGAAATGTCGGGTAAAAACGGATCAAGGTTTCCGCGATGTCCCCATGCACTTTTACCATTCAGGCAACAATGTTTTATCCATCAATGACAGTTATTAAATGAACTATATAAATCGATTCGCACAGAAGATTGGGCAAGTTGCCGTGTTGGTAGATCCAGACAAATTTGATCTCAACTCTATTGCTTCCTTCTCAAAGGCCATTCAGCAAGCTCATGTGGATTATCTTTTCATTGGTGGTTCTACGGTTGATACTGCAACTTTTCGCTCTGTCGTTCACGCCTTAAAACAGCAGGTTGACATCCCACTTATCGGATTTCCTGGTGACGTGTATCAATACGACGATAAACTGGACGCTCTGTTATATTTGAGTCTGTTATCGGGAAGAAATCCTGAATATTTGATTGGTCAACACATCCACACGGCGAAAGAAATTGCTCAGGCCAAATTTGAAACCCTTCCCACCGCTTATTTATTGATAGATGGGGAATCCAAAAGTGCCGTTTCATATGTGTCGCAAACCTCCCCTATTCCACAAGATCAATTCAACATAATCGAACGAACAGCCCTTGCCGGAAAACTGCAGGGAAAACAACTTTTGTATCTAGATGCAGGAAGTGGAGCAAATAAATCTGTGGACCCGTCCATTATCGCCAAATTGAATTCGATTAACTTACCCCTCATCGTGGGAGGAGGAATCAGAAGCATTGAACAAATAGAAGCTTATCAAGAAGCAGGAGCGAATGTCATTGTTATTGGAAACGAAATTGAACGCAACATCGACTTCTTGTTGGATATTCAATTCTACATAAAAGAACGATCCCAATCTTTGAAAACTGGATCAAATCCACGCTGACGAATTATCTGGACAAATTCATTCGTCGGTCGCTTGTCATCGATTTCAAATTGCTCCAAATTCTCCTTTGGATTGGCATACCCTCCCGGATCTGTTTTTGAATCGGCAGAAATAGACGTGATTCCAATACCCAAAATATTGTCTCTAAAAATTTCAGACTCACGCGTACTCAAACTCAATTCCAATTCTTCATTGAAAATACGATACGCACAAATCACTTGCACCAAGTCGCGGTCGCTCATGACCGATTTCAAATCGATCCCATTTGCACAAGGACGCAAACGAGGAAAGGAAATAGCATAGGTGCTTTTCCAATATTTCTTTTCGAGGTAATTCAAATGGGAGGCACAGAAGAAAGTATCAACCCGCCAATCTTCCAATCCATACAATACACCTAAGCCCATTTTATGAATGCCGGCCCTTCCTATTCGATCTGGCGTTTGCAAGCGGTAATGGAAATTACTCTTCTTCCCTTTCGGGTGATGCAATTTGTAATCCTCCTCCTTATAGGTTTCTTGATACACCAAAACGGCATACACTCCTGCTTCATGCAAAAGACGATATTCCTCCTCTTCCAAAGGCTGAACCTCAATGGAAATTTGAGAAAAATAAGGTCGAAGTAATTCGATGGCATGCAGGAAATAATCAATCCCTACTGTTTTGTTCGCTTCACCTGTTACCAAAAGAATATGATCGTAACCAAGCGATTTCACAATCTCCGCCTCGCGAATGATTTCTTCATCCGTCAAAGTCTTTCTTGGAATTTTCACATCCAAGGAGAAACCACAGTAAGTACAGATATTTTGACACTCATTCGACAAATACATTGGAATGTACATGCGAATGGCTTTTCCAAAACGTTTTTCCGTAAGCGCTTTTGCCTTCTGAGCCATTTGTTCTAAATAGGGCTGAGCCGCTGGGGAAATCAAAGCTTGAAAATCGTTTAGATTCAATGGAGAACTTTTCGACAAAGCTCGTTCCACATCAGCTGCCGTTTTCTCGTAGATCGAAGTTTTCACTTCTTCCCAAGACAACTCTTCGATTTTCTCGCTAAAACTATTTGTTCTCATCGGATAAGAAAGCTGTTAAGGGTGAAGTGGCACTTGCATGCGTTCTCACTTCGTTTTTTCCACTCAAATATGCCAAGCGACCTGCTTCCACTGCCATCTTGAATGCTTTCGCCATCAAAACAGGATTGGAATTAATTGCAATAGCGGTGTTTACCAAAACCGCATCCGCACCTATTTCCATAGCATGAGCTGCATGTGAAGGTGATCCCAATCCAGCATCAACGATTACTGGAACATTCGCTTGTTCGACTATGATTTCTAGAAAGTCAATTGTTTTCAAACCTTTATTGGAACCAATCGGCGCCCCCAAAGGCATAACAGCAGCCGCTCCGGCATCTTCAGCATGTTTACACAAAACCGGATCTGCATGTAAATATGGCAAAACCACAAATCCTTTCTTCGCCAATTCTTCAATCGCCTTCAAAGACTCAATTGGGTCTGGCATTAAGTATTTCGGTTCTGGATGAATTTCTAGTTTCAACCAATTCGTACCAAAAGCCTCTCGCGACAATTCTGCAGCAAATACCGCCTCCTTAGCCGTTCGAACTCCGGATGTATTAGGCAGCAAGGAAATGTGGGGATGATTCAAATGTTTCAACAACGAATCCTCCTCTTCTCGGTTCACTCGTTTCAAAGCAACTGTCACCAACTCACTTCCACTTTCCAACAAAGCGTTTTCCATCAAAGAATGGGAAGAGAATTTACCCGTCCCTGTGAACAAACGAGAGTTAAAGATTTTGTCGCCTATTTTCAATACATCACTCATGACATTCCATTTACAACTGTCTGGATCAAGCTCACATCAAAATCACTTTTGTGAAACAAGCCAGAAACAGCAATTCCATATACTCCAGCAGCCTTCAATTCTTTCAAATCATTCACCTGAATTCCGCCAATGGCGAAAACTGGCTTATTCAAAGAAGCTAGCTCCGATATTAATTTCTTGTACCCCTCATAACCTAGGGGTGTTTTTGTATCCTTTTTGGTATCCGTTTCACGCAAAGGCCCCGCTCCGAAATAATGCAAATCATAAGCTGAATAATGAGCCGCATTTTCAACTGTGTTGATGGTTCCGCCTAAAATCCAATCTTCTTCGATTTCACTTTTTTCAAGCGTATCCGTCAAGCCAATGTGCAAACCGTCAGCCTCACAAAAACGAGCCACATCACTTTCATCGTTAATCGTTAGGGTCATACCCAAACTTTGCGTCTTTTCACGAAGCAAGTCGGCAATTTCCATGTAGGTCGATTTGTAGTGCATCGTAGGGTGAAAGGCTTCCAAATCAGCTTCTTTGATGCGCAATTGAATCCAGCGAACACCACCTTCGTACAAGCGATCGATCCACTTTAAATTCGAGAAATCTTCTTCGGGATGGGTAATATAAATGACGCGAGGCAATACCATATAAATACAATTCTACTTTTAGGAGAGCATCTCGCTTTCACTTTTTCCCTTCGACAGCATTATCTGTATCAGGTGCAAAGGGTATTTCTCAGAATTGACCACGGCCAAGACACCCCTAAAAGTTGAACAAAAGTACTAAAGGAAATCAAGACAAGCAATTCGCATAAGAAAGTTTAAGCTCCCCGAATTTGTGTATCTTTACACCCACTTTAGGGGTGACAGCTAGCCTGTCTGAGAAATACCCTTCGAACTTGATTTGGTTGAGACCAACGAAAGGAAAAGTAAGTTTTCGCCCTAGAGTTTATTTTGAGAAAATGAAAATTCGTTTCAACGACAAGTGGGTGGAAATCGCAGAACAAAATCTAGCAGATTTCTTAACAGCAGAAGGGCTTGAGCAGAAGCAGGGAATCGCTGTGGCCATCAACGACGAGGTAATTCCTCGCTCTGAATGGAACCAAACTCAAATCGAAGAAAACGATCAACTTTTAATCATTACCGCAGCAGCTGGCGGTTAATTTGAACAGTATGAAAAAAGAAACGCTTCCAACTCAGGAAACCATCACAAGAACGCCTTTTCCGGCTTCGAAAAAGATTTATGTCCCTGGACAAATTCATGATATCCGTGTCGCTATGCGCGAAATCGAGTTAACGGACTCAAAAGCAGTTTTTTCAGAAGGCAATTTTTTGAAAGAGAAAAATCCAGCTGTTACGGTTTACGATACTTCCGGACCATATACTGATCCAAACATCGATATCGATTTGAAAAAAGGACTTCCTCGATTGAGAGAAGAATGGATCGTTAAACGTGGCGACGTTGAACAATTGGACAGCATTAGTTCTTCTTATGGTCAAGAGCGTTTGAATGACGAAAAATTGGACGAATTGCGTTTTGAGCATTTGTCAAAACCATACCGCGCTAAGGCTGGTCAAAATGTTACTCAATTGCACTACGCGAAAAAGGGAATCATTACGCCAGAGATGGAATACATTGCGATTCGCGAGAACCAGAAAATTGAAGAAATTCAAGAATTGCGCAAGCAACACCCAGGAGAAAGCTTTGGAGCGAATACGCCTCAAGGAAAAATCACTCCTGAGTTTGTTCGTGACGAGATAGCTGCTGGTCGCGCGATTATCCCAAATAACATCAACCACCCAGAATCAGAGCCAATGATTATTGGACGTAACTTCTTGGTGAAAATCAATGCAAACATTGGTAACTCGGCGGTTTCTTCAAGCATCGAAGAGGAAGTTGAGAAAGCGGTATGGGCTTGTCGTTGGGGAGCAGATACCATCATGGATTTGTCGACTGGAAAAAACATCCACGAAACCCGTGAATGGATCTTAAGAAACTCTCCAGTTCCAATTGGAACCGTTCCGATTTACCAAGCTTTGGAAAAAGTAAACGGTAAGGCTGAAGACTTGACTTGGGAGATTTTCAGAGATACTCTAATCGAGCAAGCTGAGCAAGGTGTTGATTATTTTACAATTCACGCAGGTGTTCTTTTGCGTTACGTTCCAATGACTGCAAAACGCGTTACGGGAATCGTTTCTCGCGGTGGTTCTATCATGGCGAAATGGTGTTTGGCGCATCACAAGGAAAACTTCTTGTACACGCACTTCGAGGATATTTGTGAGATTATGAAAGCATACGACGTTGCCTTCTCATTGGGAGATGGTTTGCGTCCGGGTTCAATTGCCGACGCGAACGACGAGGCACAATTTGCTGAGTTGGAAACTTTAGGTGAGTTGACAAAAATTGCTTGGAAACACGACGTTCAGGTAATGATTGAAGGTCCTGGCCACGTGCCAATGCACATGATCAAGGAAAACATGGACAAGCAATTGCGTGAGTGTCACGAAGCACCGTTCTACACACTTGGGCCATTAACCACAGATATCGCACCAGGTTACGACCACATTACATCTGGAATTGGAGCAGCCATGATCGGCTGGTACGGTTGTGCAATGTTGTGTTATGTAACGCCGAAGGAGCACCTTGGTTTACCTAATTAGAAAGACGTTAAGGACGGTGTAATCACCTACAAATTGGCGGCACACGCAGCGGATTTAGCAAAAGGTCACCCAGGAGCACAGCATAGAGACAACGCCCTATCGAAGGCGCGTTTCGAGTTCCGTTGGGAGGATCAATTCAACCTTTCTTTGGATCCAGACACAGCACGTGAATACCACGATGAAACCTTGCCATCAGACAACGCAAAAGTGGCGCATTTCTGTTCAATGTGTGGACCTCACTTCTGTTCAATGAAGATTACGCAAGACGTTCGCGACTATGCAAAATCTTTAGGAATGGACGAAGACGAAGCAATTGAAGCGGGCATGAAAGAAATGTCGGAAACCTTTGTAGAAAAAGGAGCTGACGTTTACTTGGAACCAGAAAAATTAAACAAGTGATCATCGTACTTTCTTCGGAAAACGATCACATCCAAGAAATAAAATGGATTAAGGAGCTGTTCTCAATTGAGAGCAGCTTTCTTTTTCATGTCCGCAAGCCTCATTGGACAATGGATCGACAAAAAGAGTTTCTTCTCCACTTTTCGAAGAAAGAATTGAAACGCATTTCCATACACCAACATTACGAGCTAAAGAAAGATTTTCCCGCCTTGAAATTGCATCAAAAGGATATCGAATCAACAACAGCATTGTCTTTCAATTCACGCAGTTTTCACAGCTTAGAAAACGCAAAAGAAAAAGGTAAAGAGTACGATTATTTTTTCTGTTCACCCATTTTTAAAAGTCTTTCCAAAACCAACTATTCTCCTACTGAAAATTGGGATATTTCTCAACAATCAAAAGACTTTCAAAGCAAAGCTGTTGCCCTAGGCGGATTGGATGAAAACAGCCTCCACTTAGCCAAGAATATGGGATTTACGAATTTTGCCTTTTTGGGTGCTATTTGGAACTTTGAAAATCCCGTTGAACGCTTAAAAACACTTCTTCAACATGTCTAGAAAAAGACCCATTTGTTTGACCATTGCAGGCTTCGATCCATCAGGTGGTGCCGGGCTTTTGGCCGATTGCAAAACCTTCGAGCAACACAAGGTGCTGGGAATGGCTGTCCAGACGGCAAACACCATTCAAACCGAGGATTCATTCTTAGCGACTCATTGGGAAAAACACGAGGTCATTCTAGCGCAACTAGACACCCTTTTGTCTCGCTACCGAATTCACTTTTTCAAGATTGGATTGATCGAAAACGTGGAACTTTTGCAAGCTATTTTAAAGCGAATTGAAGCACATTCGAAAAAAGCTGTTGTGATTTGGGACCCGGTAATTAAGGCTAGCGCCTTAAAGAATGTGAATGAGAATGAAAATGAGAGCGAAGGTATGAGAGGAAATAGATTTGATTCTTGGTCTTCGATTGAAACCTCATTGGACCTTTGGGTTACACCTAATAGAATGGAATACGAGCAACTTTTTAAAGGGAAAGAATCCAACTTTTCCATCTACTTAAAAGGTGGTCATTCCGAAAACTTAGGCAAGGACATTCTATATCGCAAAGGGAAAGAATATCACTTTCAACCAAAGGTAAAGACAACACTAGAAAAACATGGAACGGGTTGTATTTTAAGTGCCGCTATACTGGCAAATTTGGCACTTGGCTACCCGACTCTTAAAGCCTGTTTGAATGCGAAACGTTATTTGGAAAAACGTTTGGTTTCGAATGAAACTTTATTGGCATTTCATACCTGATTTCAAATTGGCAAATTGCAAATTACAGATTGGAATAATTCAGATTAATAGATTGCAAATTTTCTGAACTCTAAACCCTGAACTCTGTACTATTCAAATACTGCTTTCAAACTCAAATCCAAGCTCGCCACGTGGTGAGTCAAGGCTCCAACAGAGATGTAGTCGATTCCAGTTTCTGCGTACGCGCGAATGGTTTCCATGGTAATTCCACCTGAGGCTTCGGTTTCGTAGTTGGAAGGGATTTTAGGAAGAACTTTCGTGATTTCTGTGGGTGAGAAGTTATCCAACATGATTCGATCTATCCCTCCTACTCTTAGCACCTCATCCAATTCCGCTTCCGAACGAACTTCCACTTCAATTTTAAGGTCTAGATTATTGTCTTTCAAGTAGTCTTTTGTTCGAAGGATTGCCTTTTCAATTCCACCTGCATAATCGATGTGATTATCCTTCAACATGATCATATCATACAAGGCAAAACGGTGATTTTCTCCACCTCCAATTCGCACCGCCCATTTTTCCATGTAGCGAACTCCAGGCGTCGTTTTACGTGTGTCTAAAATCTTCGTTTTCGTACCATCAAGCAACTTCACCAAATGATTGGTTTGAGTTGCAATACCACTCATGCGTTGCATGAAATTCAAAACCAGACGTTCCGTACTTAAAATAGACTGAGAGGAACCCGAAATTTGGAAAGCAATATCCCCTTTTTTCACGCGATCTCCATCCTTCAAATAAGGCTCAAAAACCATACTTGAATCAAATTGATGAAAGATTTTTTCAGCTAATTCCATTCCGGCTAGAATTCCATCTTCTTTCACCAAAAGTTTGGCAGTTCCCTTGGCATCTGAAGGCACACATGCAAGTGTAGAATAATCTCCAGGCCCGATATCTTCTTTGAGCGCGTTGGCAATAATTTCCTCAATCATGCCGCAAAAATAAGGCTTATTCGATGTTTATCGACTCCGCAAGGAAGTCATTTCCAGATTTTTTAAAATGTAGGGTTATTCGAAAGCTTTTTGCCTTGGTTTCATAAGTCCCTATCGAAAAAGTCCCTGATGCAGACGGTTTTCCCTTGAAAATAAAACTGAATGAACCATTGGGATACTTGGTAAAAAAGTCCTTCAAAATTAATTTGGCTTGGGCTTGGTTATAAGCCCCCTCTGTCCCATCTATCGTAATGAGTACTTTCTCCTTGGTATACTCAATAATTTTTGCAGAATCGTTGGCGCTAAAAGCCTTCTCCAATTCGGAATGAGGTATATCTGCTGTACTAAACCAGCTTCCTACCAAGCTCATTAAGAATATATAGATGTATGACATGCGTAAATTTTAGGTGAATTTAACAAAAACCTTGCCTTTTATTGCATAGCTGTCTTCGGCTCCGCTCAGACAGTAGTTCGGACAGCAGCTCCAACAGGAGCTCTGACAAAAGCTTAAAAAGCTGTCTGAGCGGAGTCGAAGACAGCAACTACTAACGCCCTCTTGTTAAGTCTTCCAACTGAATTTTATCTACAGCATTCGAATATCCATTACTTTTAAACCGTGAAGGTTCGATTAATTTGTATTGGTAAAACGCCAAAAGGGTACTTATTGGAAGGAGAAAAAATATTCGAAGACCGCTTGAAACACTACATTTCATTCGAAAAAATCGAAATTCCCGACATCAAAAATGCCAAGAGTTTGAATTTTGATCAAATCAAAAAGCAAGAAGGGCTTGAGTTTCTGAAGAAAATAAATCAAGGAGAAACGACCATTCTGCTAGATGAAAAAGGAAAACAATACACCAGTGAGGATTTTGCCGGGTATTTTCAAGGTAAAATGAATCAAGGCATCAAAACGCTGAACCTTTTGATCGGTGGTCCCTATGGTTTTTCTGATGAAATTTATGAACTGGCTAGTGGTGAAATTTCCCTTTCGAAAATGACCTTTTCGCACCAAATGATTCGCGTTTTTTTGATGGAACAAGTTTATCGAGCCATGACCATTTTGCGAGGCGAACCATATCATCATAGCTAATCATGAGTCTTGAGGGATATTTTTCTTTTCAATCTATCTTTTCGGCCATTATTTGGCTGATTTTACTCACCCTATTTACAGGGTTGTATTATGCGAAACGAGATAAAGATGAACTGAAAAAGGATATTATTCCTAGCTTTTTGATTAAGGTATTTAGTTCGATGGCTTTCTCCATGGTCTATCTCATCTATTATGGCGGCGGTGACACGGTTGCTTATTGGGAAGGCGCTCTAAAATTACATAACCTATGCTTTGAAAATTTTGGAGATTTTTTGAGTGAAATGCTGTCTTCGCCAGATTCTCATCCCGTCTACACCCATTTCACTAGTATTACAGGCTATCCGCCAGGATGGATCTACAAAGAACCTGAAAGTTTTTTTGTGAGTAAAATTTCTGTTTTTTTATCCATCCTCACCTTAAAAAGTTACTTAGCTAGTTCCCTTATTGTAGCCTATCTACTAAGTATGATTTCCTATCACTTTTACAAGTCACTGGACAAGCTCAATTTATTTGAATCGCAATTTTTACGAATTGCAATCCTGTACACACCGACAGTACTTTTTTGGTGCTCTGGGATATCCAAAGACGCCTATGTTTTTATTGCCATTATAACCCTTGTTTCATTTGGTATACGCATCTATTATTTACACGACAAACCTTTTTTGAATTATCTGGTCATTGCACTTAGTTTGGTGGTTATTTTTCAAATTCGCCTGTATGTATTGGTTGCCATGGCTCCCGCTATTACAATGGCTTTAAGTGCTTATTTGGCGAAAAAGCACAAGGAGGACAAATTTAAAAAGAACACCATCCGGATTGGTTTTTTCCTTCTTTGCCTTATAGGTTTATTCATTTATTATCAAGCACTTGGAGGAGCTTCGCATGTAGAAAAGGTTTTAAACGAAATCTTAATAACTCAACAAGACTTCGCCAATAACCAAACTTATGGCGATAAAAAATATGACCTTGGGCTTACCGGCTACACCATTCCAGACTTATTGAGAACTACGCCAGCGGCACTTATCGCTGCTTTCTATAGACCATTCCCATGGGAAGCCTTGAGTCCTCTTTTGATTTTCAATGGTCTAGAAAATTTGATCCTACTGATATTAACTTTTCTCTTCCTCAAAACTCAATTCAGGAAAAAACTAACCTTGATTGCCAACACGGAGCTATTGGTCTTTTCGTTTTTCTTTGCACTAATTATGGGCTTTTCAATCGGCTTCACCTCTGGTCTCTTTGGGGTACTCGTCCGTTTCAAATCTATTATTTTGCCTTTCCTATTGCTCCTTTTAATTATTAAGCCTTTTGAGAAAACAAAAAGCGAAGCTGTGCTACAAAACGATTAATTTTCGGAACAACTGACCAGTTGGATATCTTAATTGTAGATAATAAACACCGGCACTTAAACCGTCTACTCGAATATCATAACTATATTTCCCTGCTTCCATCAGACTCAATGGAACAATCGATTTGACCGACTGCCCTTGACTATTGATCAACGATATATTTATTTCAGTGTCAGTTTCCAATAATACTTCGAATTGCATTCTATCCGAAAGTGGATTGGGGTTAGGCCCAATTAGGATTGGTCTTTCACCCTCTGTGTTGATACAGGAATTGTTGTTGGATAAATCAATCTCATCGATGTCAATTGACGGAATCGGCTCACCTTCCACACAAATCCATGCATCTTCTTCATCGTACTCCGAATAGAAACTAGACGGTTTGGTCTGGAGAACATAAATTTTCGATTCTCCACTTAAAAGTGGTGAGGTACAATATTCCAAAAACTGCGAACCGTTACTCATTTTTAAATCCAAACGAATAGAATCTATCCGAACGGTTCCTTGGTTCACCAACTGAACACCTGTTGTTAAAAACCCATCGATATCTTGGAAGAAAATATTTTGAACCAACAACTCCAACTCCCCTCTTTTTATTTCCAAGTTGCGAGTCATGGTGTCCAAACACCCTGTGCCGTTGGAAACAATTAGTTGGACCGGTACATTTGTTCCTGCCAAACCATCGCTGTATACCAGTATCGGATTTTCGGTGTTTGCCACTACTCCATTGCCAAAATCCCATTGAAAAATGGTTCCGTTCACCCCTTCGTAAGTAAACTCCACCTCTTGATCGGCTACTACTGTTTGAGGGAAAAACTCCCAATCTGCAGAAAGTTCAGGTTCCACGTTGATATTAACCAAGGTATCGTTCTGACAGCCAAAGGACGACCTCGTCACCAAGATCACTTTATGATTTCCAGGTGTTTGAAAAACATAATAGGCAGGATTTCCTTCTGCATTATCGGTGAAATCGATGTACCATTCGGAATCTTGAATGGTGTCTGTAAAACAGACCGAATTATCCATTAATGCTGTAAAAGTTCCAACACAAGCAGGCGCAATATTTGCCACCGCAAAAGGAATGTCATGTATTTCAACAAATCCATAAGTGGTATCCGCACAACCGTTGTTTGCATTAGCCGTAAGTAAAATCGATTTCAATCCATATTCACTGGAGGTTTTATTGGGATTGGTTTGTGAGGAGTTGGTATTGTCATCGAATTGCCAGTTATAGGAAACGATGCTATTCGGCGTACCTATAGTCGATTGATTACTCAAATTCACGGGATCATTTTCACATGCTTCATCAAAAGTAAAGGCCGCATTAGGCGCTTCTTTTACATCCAAAACTATGGTTGTATCATTCACACAGCCATGATTATCTCGAATCTCCAACTTCACACTGAAGGCTCCAAATTCGTTGTAAAGGTGCGCTGGGTTTTGAAGAGCGCTGGTATTGTTCGGTTGCGATGGCTGGCCAAAATCCCAAGACCATTCCAATAATGTTGTATCACCCTGAGAGGTATTATCCGTAAAATAGATGGTATCATTCTCGCAAAAATTGGTCGTGCTAAAATTGGCATATGGTAAGTTGCGCACCTTGACTACCTTGGTTATGTTTTCCTTACAACCACCTTGTGATTCTACAGATAACATCACAGAATACGAACCTGGAGTGCTGTATGAATGAGATGGATTTTGTACTGTTGCATTCGTTCCGTCGCCAAAATTCCATGTCCAGTTATCGATATCATCTCCACCGACAGGCATACTCAAATCTGTAAAGTCGACACTTTCCTCGAAACAAAAGTCAGTGGCGGAAAAATTGGCAATTGGAGCTTGTCCTGTGATGGTAACATGAATGGTATCTTGAGCAGTACAGCCGTTCACATTGGTCGTCGTCACATAATAATTCCCTGTTGTGTCAACTGGGTAAGTAGGGTCATCCGAACCATCCGGCCATAGGTAACTTACCGTTTCGCTCGCTCCTATTTGAAGCGAAAGGGTATTTCCTGAGCACATGAGGGTGTCAGGGCCGAGAGTGGTGGTCTGTTCATAATTATCAATATAAAACGTTTCAACAGGACTTGTTTTTTGACATCCACCAAAGCCTGTTACTGTTACCGAATAATTCCCTGGACTTGTAATGGAAACACTTGGTGTTGTTGGGCCGTTTGACCATTGATAGGAAAAACCAGCCCCTAGATCAGCATTCCATACCACATTACCTCCTGAACAAATACCATTAACAGGTGGTGAAGGAATATCTGGATAATCCACAAAAATCGTATCATACCATTCAAACCCCAGGGGATCAAAGGCTTTCAACCAATACAAACCTTCGGAAGAAACTGAGATAGAAGTGGACGTCTGCCCCGTACTCCATGTTGGATTTGAGAATCCGGAAGGAACCGTAAGGGTTGTGGCGCAGAAACTAGTATCATTGATTTTATCAGGACCTAAATCGAGTGTGTGGTATTTATGTTTGATGTAAAGTTTGCCGCGCTCAATGGTCAGCGAATCACTTGTGTCCAAAAAGAAAATCTCTGAGATGTTCCCGTTCAACAACAGCAACTCCCCGTTGTTGGTCGCATTATTATAGGCACCAAGCAAAAATCTTGATGTAGAATTATGATCAAATGCAGCGTTAATGGACTTTGTTCCGACCAAAACTGAGTTAATATAAAACCGATGTGTTGCCTGAGGTCTGTTAATTAAATTGGTGTACAAAGCAAAGTTTGTGGAATTGGTTGCTGTATAATTATGGTGCTCCGTATTATCTTGATATATAAAGGCTGTTTGACTACCGTCTTTCAAAAGAGCATATCTACTGTTTGCAGCCGCAGCGACAGTTTTTGAATACACCGTTTGGTTCGTTACTGCCATCTTGGCTACACAAAAGAAAGCCCGGCTATTAGTCCCTACATCCAAGATATCGCCTCCACTGAACCACTGAGCACCTGAAAAACTATAGGAAGGATGGCCACCGAAGGACGAATTGACTACGGTTGGTCGTTTTGTTGAATTCGTTTGTGAAAGCACATACTGGTTGTTGCTTAAATCATTGATTTGTTCCACCTTATTTGCTCCATCTAACACAAAGGAAGAATCAGCGTTTATCCAGAAACTTAAGCTGTTTTCTTGACCAGGGTTGTACCTTACAAATCGACTTGTTCCCGATTCAAAAGTATTGGTACCATCACTGGAAACAACCTTCCAATACCAAGTACCTTGAATTAGATTAACCGTCCAGTTATTTGTAAAGAGAATTGGTGATTGAGTGACGTTTGAGCTGAATTGAGGGTCCGATGCTACAAAAATTTGGTAGGATATTGAACTTGACTTTTCATTCCAAAGAAATTCAACGTTTTCAGTCGAGATAAATGAGTTATATTTGGGTAGTATAGCCGACAAAGGTTGAGCAATCGAGTTTGAAACAGTCAACCAAGAAATGTAAATGATGGTTAAGCAAAAAAAACGCTTTCTATAATTCATAAGATAAATATCAAACTTTAAGTTCTATTAATCCAAAAATGATTCGGTAAATAACAACGTTCAATAGTAATTTTGAAAAGACCAGATTAAATTAAACACAGAAAACCGCTATTAACAATAGATGAAAAAATTAGATAAGTAATTTCAAAGTACCGATGAAAGAACCCAATGGCTGGACGGACATTATTGAACCCAAGAGAAACATACTTCAAGTTGATTATCGAGAAATCTGGAAAAATAAAGACTTGCTCATTCTTTTTGTAAAACGTGATTTTGTTACGGTTTACAAACAAACAATTCTTGGCCCTCTTTGGTTTCTAATTGAGCCTATCTTATCG
>JAOASF010000095.1 GCA_025210175.1 Crocinitomicaceae bacterium
AAACTCAAGATAAGGCTAGCAGGAAGCTATGGTCTAAACAAACTATGGAAAAAGAAAATCGTAAAGTTGATTGTAAACAAAAAAAAAGAGGCTATCTCATGCTTTTGAGACAGCCTCTTTTTATGCTTTTTTTTCAAGATAAGTTTGCCGATTATACTAGAACGGAACTTAATGTCTTGACTGAATTATTTCAAATTTTTCCCGCTTTCCAAAACGGCTTCTTTCATTTCTTCCATGTAGGCCAACAATTTTTGTTGAAGCTTTTGATCCGTTGCACCGACAATTTTGGCTGCCAAGATACCAGCATTTTTCGCTCCGTTTAGGGCAACTGTCGCCACGGGTATCCCACCAGGCATTTGCAAAATAGACAGAATTGAATCCCATCCATCAATGGAGTTGCTTGATTTAACAGGCACACCGATTACAGGCAAGGGGGTTAACGAGGCAGTCATTCCTGGAAGGTGAGCAGCGCCTCCAGCTCCAGCAATAATAACCTCCAACCCACGTGTATGTGCTCCTTTGGCGTATTCAAACATTAACTCTGGAGTTCGATGTGCTGAAACGATGTTCATTTCGTATTCTACCCCAATTTTATCCAAGAAATCAGCAGCTTGTTGCATAACTGGCAAGTCCGACTTGCTGCCCATGATGATTCCAACTTTAACCATTTTCTAAATTTTGGACAAAGTTAAGGCTTTACCAACCTAAACGTTCTTTTAAGTGAGGAAAAGCCGATCTTGATATCGGTAAACGCACATCGTTGGGCATCACAACCTGATACTTTCCTTTTTCCACTGCTTCTATACGTTGAATCTTGTCGATGGAAATGATGTACGAACGATGGATGCGGGCAAACAACTTATTGGGCAAGCTTTTCTCATAATACGTCATGGTTTGCTTCTTCACGAAGCGTCCCTGCTTGGAGTATATTTTTACGTAGTCGTCGTAAGCTTCAAAATAAATTAAATCACTGAACTGCAAGATGTTAATCTTTTCGCCGTCTTTGATGACAACACGGGTAGTATCGTCGGGATAGATGGCCTGCTGACCCAATTCTTCTTTTTCTGTTTTCTCTTGGGTTTCCACCTTTTTGATGGCCTGCTCAAAACGGTCAAAAAGAAAAGGTTTGAGCAAATAGTCAATCGCATTTTCATCGAAAGCCTTCACTGCGTATTCATCAAAAGCCGTACAAAAAATGACTTTCGGCCGGTCATTCAAAAGCTCCAATACTTCGAAGCCGCTCAATTTGGGCATTTGAACATCTAAAAAAATGAGATCCGGTTTTTTTTCCTCTATCATTTTCACCGCTTCATAACCGTTTTCGCATTCACCAACAATTTCAAG
This sequence comes from Crocinitomicaceae bacterium, assembly GCA_025210175.1. Taxonomy (GTDB): domain Bacteria; phylum Bacteroidota; class Bacteroidia; order Flavobacteriales_D; family Crocinitomicaceae; genus UBA2040. Next base: position 1,345 of record JAOASF010000095.1, read on the forward strand.
GCTGGGAATTTTCGCACAAAAGCTGGCAAGTAGTTTCCTTGCCAATGGTTCGTCGTCAATCAGTATTACTTTCATCTCGAAGAGGAATTTTAAGTTTGGTAATGAATTGGTCTCCCTGGGTTTTGGTCTCTAGTAGATTGGCTTCCGCATATAACCAATACAGTTTTTGGCGCACAGATTTGAGTCCAAAACCAGTTCCTTTTGAAGCTCCTTGGTCGGGGTCGTAAGGATTTTCCATCCGAATGATCAGGTAGTTGTTAACCCGGTCTACCTGGAGTCGAATACAACTCTGCTGGACGGTTCCATAAATACCATATTTAATCGCATTTTCGAGCAAGGGCTGTAAAAGCATGGAAGGGATTTCAATCTTTTTTAACTCTTCGGGGCATGTTATTTCGTAGTTCAATCGAGAAGCAAATCGAATTTTTTCTATGGAAAAATATCGGTCGATTTGAGCAAGTTCGTCCGCCAAAGAGATGTACATTTTCTGATTTTTCATCACCGAATGACGCAGGAACTCCGAGAGTTTTACAATCATGTGCTGTGCTTCTTCCACATCAATAAGCATCAGGGAATTAATCGAATTGAGGGAGTTGAAAAGATAGTGAGGCTGATCGTTTTGCTGAATGTTTTTTATCTCTGCATTCTTCAGGTCTTCTTGCAAACCGAGTAGTCGCTTGGTATTGTATTCGTTGCGTATTTCCTGCTTTAAAAACCACCATTCGTAGTACAGTATCCAAAAAAGGAAAAACAGGGCGACGAGGTGGAAGGGAAAACCAATGTTGTACAAGTGCTCCCGATCCATCCATGGGTTAAAATTTGACAGGGTATAAAACCCGTAGCCGATTAATAAACTTATGGTGAGCAGGATGAAAATAGGGTTGAAGGAAAAGGTTTTTTTGGGTTGATAAAATTGGAATATGTTCCAAACCAGTCCGCCACCTATGAAAATTTCTATTGCCACAAGGCTCCCGAACCAAATCGCTTCTTCAAATTGGTCGAATACGCCCCAGCGCAAACCAAAGACCAAAAAGCCCATACAAATTGCTAGGACCGTTAGGACTTGTATGTATTTTTTACGAGCTAGGGCTATGGGATCCATTTAAGCGCTGAAACTTTTGATTTCGACTCCTCCGAAAATACAAGTTCCTTTTAAAACAAGCACTTTTTGAATATCACCATCCATAGGTATTTGAGAGCGATTGTCTTCTAAACCACCGAAAATGGTAACCACCTCCGATCTCACTTGCCAATCGGCTGGAACAATGATTTCAGTTCCACCAAAAACAGTGGTCATATCTACGATGGCCTTGGTTTCAAAGTCCGCTTGCAAAAGGTTCAATTCCATCCCACCGAAGACAGTGAATAGGTCGGCTCCTTTAAACTTTTTGGACGTAACCATGCGCTTTACGCCTCCAAATACTGAAACAGCATCTACAAAATCTTCTGAAGAAATTTCTTCATCTGTTAGTCCCATCATCCCCTTACTTCCTCGCATTCTTTCCCATTTGTTGGGACGATTGGAGTTCGGGTTACGCGCCTTAACGACCATGATTAAGCCAAAGATGATAACGAAAATGGAGATGACTACCTTCGGGTTGATCATCTCTGGGAAAAAGAAATGAAGTTTTAAGGATAGACCGATTCCAACCAACAAATAGCCCATTACCCGGCGAAACTTGTGTTTAACAAGTATGATTAAACCAATTGCAATGATGAAGGTAGAAGGATGGAAAATAGTTCTAGGGATGTGAAACCCAAGTTCTCTTAGTAAGAAAACTACTCCAAAGAAAATAATGAGGGCTCCCATCATCATCTTTCCTCTCAATCTTCCTCTTTCCCATGAAAGAAAGTCGTGTTGCTCTTCTGGTGCCATGTTTCTTTTGATCATTGTAGGTGTATTTCTGAAACAAAACTGAAGAATTTCTTTTGATTTGAAAATAAGTCATCGGTAAACGGAAAGGGTGAGTCGGCAAAGAGTTGATTTGCAAGGGATCGATCCCAATTCTAAAACCCAAAATGAAAAAAACGAAGCTTTTCCGTTCCTCGTCCTTATCTTCGCTTACGAGTTTTGAATTATGAGTGGTCCAATAGGCGTTTTTGATTCGGGTTATGGAGGGTTGACAGTTCTGAAAGAACTTGAAAAAACCTTGCCTCAATACGATTATTTGTATTTGGGTGATAACGCGCGTACCCCATACGGAACCCGTTCTTTTGAGGTGGTGTATGAGTTTACGCTACAGGCGGTAACAGAGTTATTCAATCGCGGTTGTCATCTGGTTATTTTGGCCTGTAATACTGCTTCAGCGAAAGCTTTGCGAAACATTCAAATGAACGATTTGCCGCAAATGGCTCCAGAAAAACGCGTCTTGGGAGTGTTGAGGCCCAGTACAGAGCAATTGGGACACCTTTCGAGAACCAAACATGTAGGCATTCTAGCCACCCCAGGAACAGTTCAGTCGGGTTCTTATACCATCGAACTGCATAAGTTTTTTCCCGAACTCAAGGTTACAGAACATGCCTGCCCTATGTGGGTACCCCTAATTGAAAACAACCGACACGATTCCTTTGCAGGACAACTTTTTCTTAAAGAAGATCTGGATTCCTTGTTGAACGAAGACCCTCAAATAGACACGGTTGCATTGGCATGCACCCACTATCCTCTAGTAAAGGATTATTTAACGTCCATTGCCCCTAAGAATGTTCAAATCATTGGACAGGGCGAAATCGTTGCCAATAGCTTGAAAGAATATTTGGATCGACACCCAGATATCGAAAACAAATGTCTCAAAAATGGAAATATTTCCTTTTTAACCACCGAAAGTGCAACCATTTTTGAGGAGAAGGCGTCTACCTTCTACGACCGAGAAATTAAAGCTGAAAAAATTAAACTGTAAGTTAACTTACAAGCCTTTTAACACTGAAAATGAAAAAGTACCTTTTGACCAAGGTGGCTATCTTTTTATTTGCCACAACACACTTTAGCCAACAATTATTAATCAACGAAGTTTCCCAAGGAACATCCAATGCTGAATACATAGAATTCGTAGTGGCGGGTGATTTCTCTTGTTCTACAGAAACTTGTCTCGATTTGAGAAACCTTGTTTTTGATGATAACAACGGACCGGCCAATTCAGGTTCCGTATCTACAGGAGCCATGCGTTTTGCCAATATTGATTTTTGGGCCTGTATTCCACAGGGAACGTTGCTTGTAATTTACGATGCCGACAATAAAAATGCATCTTTGCTTACAGATGATTTAACCATGGAGGATGGAAACTACGTCTTGATTATCCCATCCAATTCAGAACTATTCGAACACAATACGGTGGCACCAAACGGTAGCCTCTTGGTTTCAACCTATCCAAATAACGATGCGTGGGTATCTGGCGGTAACTGGAATACCATTCGCATGCAAAACGCTACTGATATGGTTCAAATCCCAAGTTCAATGACTGGGATCAATCCTGATTTTTCTCTAGCATGGGGAAGTGCGAACGGAATGGGTAGCATTAATTTTCAGGGTTCTGCTGAAGGGAAGGTTTTTGCCTTCGAAAACAATACGAACGATGATGTAATGTTACAAGCTAACTGGACTGCAAGGGGAATTGCAGAAGGTCAAACACCAGGAAAGCCAAATAGCCCTGAAAACCAAAAGTGGATTCAAGAAATGAACCGTAATTACGGTACTGTTTCAAACCTAAGTGCCTTGTCTAGTTTGGAAAATGAACAGTGTTTCAATACCTGTGATGGAGCAATCCTGACTCAAACTCAAGGTGGTTATGCCCCATATATATTTGAATGGTCGAATGGTGAAACGGGCAATAATCTCCAGAATCTTTGTCCGGGTCAGTACGATTTGCGAATTGTAGATGCCAAAGGCTGTGAGTATACGACCTCTTTCGAAATAGAAACACAAAACAATGCTGGTTTGGCCGAATTTGCTGTGCCAGGCGAACTTGCTTCGGGTGAAAAAACACAGTATGAAACACAAGTTGAAGGAGGCTTATGGTCGGCAACATGCGGTACTTGTATCGATCAAGATGGGATTTTCAACAGTTCGATTTCTGGTGTTGGGACGTTTGAGATTACCCACATTGTTGGTGTAGGAGAGTGTTCGGATACCGCAACCAGAATTCAAACGGTCAACGGTCATTTTCAAAATTCCCTACCGAATGTTTTTTCACCAAATGGAGACGGAGTCAATGATTTCATCGACTTTAGAGCCAATAATTCGACCGTTCTTTCGGGGCGTGTTTTTGATAGATGGGGAAATGTGGTTTACGAATACCGACAAGGAAATCCACGTTGGTTTGGGAAAAACTTGAATGGCGATCGTTTGAAGAATGGCAGTTATTTTTACCGTTTTGTATACCAAGATGCTTCAGTACAAGATGAGATTACAATTCAAGGCTTCATTACACTCGTGGAATAAAAATTAATCTACCTTTATTTCAAATTTTGTTTGGAATGAAGAAGGCGATTTTATTGGAAGACGATCAGGTTTTATCAAAGGAGGTATGCAATTATCTTCAGTCAAAAAACTATGAATGTCACCGCGAGCGGGATGGGGAAATTTTTTTAAAACGAATTGCTGAAGAAATATATGACATTTATTTATTGGATGTCAACCTGCCTGGGTTAAGCGGCATGGAAGTATGTGAACGCATCCGATCCAAGAACAAAAGCACACCGATCATTATGTTAACGGCTTATAGTGATATAAGCGACAAGCAAAAGGCATTTAACTTAGGTGCTGATGATTACTTGGTGAAGCCATTTCATCTGGACGAATTGTACCTGCGGTTGAATTCACTTTTAAAAAGAGGGGCTGTTCTGCAAGGAGATGAAAGAATTAAAATTGCGGATTTGGAAATTTCGGTGGGAGACCAAGAAGTTTCTCGTGGAGGAAATAAAATAGAACTTACACCAAAGGAATACAACCTTCTACTGTTTTTGGCTCGAAATAAGGGAAAGGTACTGTCTAAGAAAATGTTGGCCGAAAATGTTTGGAACATTTATTTCGAAACAAACTTCAATACCATCGAGGTTTATATGAACTTCTTGCGCAAGAAAATAGACAAGGATTTCGAAAAGAAATTGCTCCATACCAAAACGGGGTACGGATATTATATTTCTGAAGAATGAAACTAAAACAGAGGGTTTCTCTGTACGTTTCTATCGCGTTTTCCATCGTGATGGGGGTAGCTTTTTTGGTCGTATTTTGGTCTTTTTCAAGTTACCGCCAAGAAGATTTCCACGATAGACTCGAGAGAAAAGCCAGAATCACATCGCGTTTACTTTTTGACATTGAGGAAATTGACGAGGTTTTGTTGGGTCGAATCGAGGAGAATGCTGAGTATAAAATGTGGGACGAGTGTTACGTGGCCTTCGATCAAAACAACCAGGTTGTTTTTAGTTCGGGTGATGAATTCGACTGGGTTTTCTCCGAAAATTTGCTCCAGAAATTCACCAAAGGTAAGGTCAGCGCGGGTTATCAAAAACTTGAAATTTTAGGTCTCGAATTGAGTGCGGGCGATAAAGAATACAAAGTTTTCATTGCTGCCGAGGATAAGTTCGGCCATCAAAAATTGAACTTTTTGAGATGGTTGATGAGCTCAGTTTTTGTGGTTTGTACCCTTTTCATCGGTTTGTTTACTTCCAAGTTGGTGCGCAACGCTCTAAAGCCATTGAATGATTTACAAGAAGAAATCACCAATATCACTACGAGTAACCTCAATAAGCTTATACCAGAAGGAAGTGCTGAAGATGAAATAGCAGCTCTAACGAAGGCGTTTAACCAAATGCTCGAGCGAATTAATGAAGGTTATCGGGCACAAGCAGCTTTTACCTCAAATGCCAGCCATGAATTGAGGACACCCATTTCTAGAATTTTGTTCCAGCTCGAAAATTTAATTGCTCAGCATTCGCATTCGCCTGAGGTTTTGGCCTACCTACAAAGTATCAAAGGTGATGCAAATCAAATGGCGGAATTGACCTCCTCATTGTTGATCTTGGCCAAAATATCCCGCGATAAACAGGAGCCTTTATCTTCCTTGCGCATTGACGAGGTGATTTTTGAAGCATATGAAAATTTGGGGCCTCAAATGGATAAGTTGAGAATTAGCTTCGATATTTTGGAACCCGAAAGTGATTTTGTAATCAATGGTTCACGTTCACTCCTGGAAATCGTGTTTTCCAATTTGCTTCGCAATGCGAATCATTATTCGAGTGATCACAAGGCGGAAATAACGGTGGATGAAAAGGAAGGTGAACTGATCGTTTGTGTTTCGAATGAAGCAGACCATTTGGTAGAAGAAGATCCAGAAAATTACATGAAACCTTTTGTGAGAGGAAATCATAGCAACATCGTTTCGGGATCCGGTTTAGGCTTGAGTATCGTGAAACGAATCATGGATTTCCATCATGCAAAAGTCGACTACCAAATTAATGGCAGCCGACATCGCTTTGTTCTTCGGTTTCCTTTACTGAAGTAGGTATGCCACGCTGATCATGTAATAAGTATTGGTGGCGTAGTTGGAATATAGTCGACCAGCTGGACTGGCTCCAATGCTTGATCTGAAATCGAGAATATAAGTGTCGCCGTTGTCCGTATTGATATCAATTCCTGCTCCCAAGACCCAACTACCATCCGCGGCATTCATTGTGTTTACTTCGCGGTTATAGAATCCATTCGACTCGTTGTAATCGTTGTTGTCGTAAACCCTATTTTGCCAACCACTAAAAAAGAAGTTCAACGAAGGGCCGGTATAAGCGTGGAGAGCAAATTCACCACCCAAGGGCAGCGATAATTTTAGCATAAGCGGTATTTCCACATAATTCAACCTGTATGAATCGGTATAGGCGTAGTCTCGAGCTCCCAGAGTAGTGTTAACGCGTGTGCTTCCATATCGCTTACCTCCTTTACCGGTTACCAAGAAGTCTGTAGAAAGACCCAGAAAGCGATTGAACTGATAATTGGCTGATAGACCTCCAGAAAGCAACAATCTGCTGTCAAGGCCATTGGTATTGTTCACAAACAAATAGCTTTCACCGATTCCCAATCGAATTCCGTAGTGAAATCCATCTGTTATTTGACTTTGAGAATTGCTTGCAAAAAGCAGAAGAAAACTTGTTGCAACGAGGGTGTTTCGAATTGTTTTCATGATGTTGATATTTATGGAATTATTGTAAACTTTCTTGAATCGCTTTTTCCACTGCCATACCAATGTGTTCATGGGTTTGAACGTGCTTGTCGATGTAAGCGTAAACGCCTTCCTTTTTGATCAAATTGACAACCTCAGGATTTCGCAAGGAAGAAACCATGATGATTTTGCAGCTCGGATTCACCTTTTGAATAAATCGCATCACCTCATGACCATTGATTAAGACGCTACTATCTCCCACGTCGTGCGTGAGATAATAATCGAGAATGGCGATATTGATGCTGTTGTGAATGTTCAAAATACACTCAGTACCAGACTTGTAAGAATGCACTTTGTAATTGGTGTTGAAGGGTAGGTTGGTCTCCAACAGGGTAGTGACATATTTTGAAAGGATCTTGTTGGAGTAATAGTGATCCTCCAAAATTATAACCTCAAATGTTTTCGATGTTGGCATTTTCTTTTTTATAGAAGCAAATACCAATAGTGTACCTAAAAAAGAAAACCCTTGATTTTCAAGGGTTTTGCTAAATTCTATAATTTATAATTTTTTCAATTTGAAAATCGAACCGTCAAATCGCATTTTCTGATTTGAGCATTTTGTCTTCTTTCAAAAGGCGGTACACCGTTGTTTGACCAATGTCTAATTTGTCAGCCACCATTTTGGTATTGTTGTCGTACTTTTCCATGTATAGCTGAACAATTCTACGGTTGTATTCTCGCAGAGACAATTCTTCGAACATAACATCGGGCAAAGCATCGCCTGAAGTAAGAACGATATCGGTTGCATCTATTTCAGAATCATTGGACATGACGCAAGCCAGTTCGATAACAGATTTGAGTTCACGGATATTCCCTGGCCAATGGTACGACATCAGTTTCATTTGTGCACTTTCGTTCAAAGTTTTGTCGCTCATGCCGTTTTCTTTGCAAAATCCTTGAATAAATGATTTCGAAAGAATCAGTACGTCTTTGTCTCTTTCTCTCAGCGGTGGAAGTTGGATCGGCAATCCGAATAGACGATAATAGAGGTCTTCTCGGAAATTTCCTTTTTTCACTTCTTCAAGCAAGTTTTTGTGGCTGGCCACAATAATGCGACAGTCTGTTTTAATGGGTTTGTTGCTACCTATTCGAGTAACTTCTTTTTCTTGCAAGGCGCGAAGGAGTTTCGCTTGAAAATTGATGTCCATTTCACCTATTTCATCCAAAAAGAGCGTTCCACCAGATGCTTCTTCAAATTTACCTATGCGAGTTGTGTTTGCACCTGTAAATGAGCCTTTCTCGTGACCAAAGAGCTCGCTTTCGAATAATTCAGAAGGAATGGCCGCTACGTTCACAGCTACAAAAGGTTTGTTTTTGCGTTCTGAATTGTAGTGAATGGCCTTTGCTACAACTTCCTTTCCCGTTCCAGTTTCACCGGCAATTGAAACGGTTATGTTGTTCCCCACTGCCTTTTGCAAAATTTGAAACAATTTTTTTATTCCAGCACTTGCGCCAAGTATGGTTTTTTCGAACTCGTATTTTTGGACAACCTCCTCTTCCAATCGGGCAATTCTTTTTTGTAGCCCCACGTTTTTGCGAATGTGTTGAATGGTGTTGAGTAAGGTGTCTCGGATGTCTTTCGTTTTTACCAAATAGTCATATGCTCCTGCTTTGAGAAGGTTGACAGCCGTTTTTATATCTTCTTGTTCGCTGATGATTACCACCTCAATGTTCTCATTAACGTTTTTGATTTTTTGCAGAAGTTCTTCCCCAGTCATATCGGGAAGTCGGTAATCGACCGTAACAACGTCGGGCATTTCATGGAGGGCGTTCAACAATTTCTTACCAGAAAAAAAAGACTTCACAATAAAGTCTGGGTTCAAGGAGAGGTTGTGTACCAGCAATTTGTTATACCAATCGTTGTCCTCAACTACGTACACAGTAAAGGGCTTTTCTATACTCATTTTTTAGTTCTTAGTTTCTTTAATTCAATTCCAGTTTCTGTCTCCATGGCCGTTAGGATTTCTTTTACATGTCCTTCCAGAAAGGAAATTTCTTCTTCAATTTTTACCTGATTTGTTTTTGCTCGGGCCATGCTCTCAATCTGCTTCAGCGCTTGGTGCATTGTATTGGCCTCAAGATGGGTACACGGCGAGGCCATTTTGTGCGCTAGATCGGCAATTTTATCGAAATCAAAATCATTCTTTAATTCAGTTAATTCATCCATACTTTTCGCGGTGGAAAGCATAAATGTTTCTACCATTTCTTGGAAAAATGATTCATCTCCTGCGCTTAAGTTTTTCAGATTGCTCAGGTTATATAAACCATTCTGATATTCCTTTTGTTCTTCTTCGGGCGTTTTAATGGGCAAATTTAAAATTTCAATTAGTTTTGATTCGGTGAAAGGCTTTTGCATACAGGCATTGAAACCGTTTTTATCACACTCATGGTCGTCCAATAATTGCGTATTTGCTGTAAGGGCAATGACGATCAATTCCTCCTTGCTTTTTTTCAATTCGGAACGAATGATTCGCGTAGCCATCTTGCCGTCCATTTCAGGCATTCGCAAGTCCATAAAAACAAGGTCAAAATGCTCGTTCTCAATTTTTTCGATAGCCTCTTTTCCATTCTCCGCTTCTTCGGTGTAAATGTTGTGCTGGTGCAAGAGGGTAACGAGTAACTTGCGATTAAATGGTTCATCGTCCACCACCAAAATGTTTTTCCCCTGTAAATAGCTGATTTCAGTATGGGCAATTTCCTCTTGGGCAAGGGCATCCTCACTTCCAACTTCGAAAGGGAGCAAAACAGTAATGGTCGTACCTTTTCCCATTTCGCTTTTCAATTCAATGGAACCACCTAGCAATTCAACAAGCTTCTTTGTGATGGAAAGCCCCACACCTGTTCCTCCGAATTTTCTTTGCGTACTTTTTTCGGCTTGTTCAAATTCATCAAAGATGCTGGCTTGCTTGTCAGGAGGAATTCCAATCCCTTCGTCCTTCACGCGAATGCGTAGCTCGAGTTTTTCCTTTGCTTTTTGAATACTTTGAATTTGAAGATAGACGTTGGCATTCTCGGTAAACTTAACGGCGTTGCTGCATAAATTCAAGACGATTTGTTTCAGTTTCATTGGGTCACCCAATAAATGATCTGGAACGTTTTCCTCGATTTGAATGTGAAATTGGTTTTTTCTTTTGGTCAATTCAGTTTGCAAAACATTGGCAATCCAGTTCAACTCATTGCTTAGTTGAAAACTAACTTTTTCAACAGGAAGCTTGTTTGATTGAAGCTTGGTTAAATCCAAAATCTGATTGATCAAGCCTATGAGATGCTTGCTAGATTCTTCAATGATGTTGAGCTTTTCTCTTTGTGTCTCGGGTAGTTTTTCCTTCGAAAGTAAGTGCGCAAAACCCGAAATGGCATTCAACGGAGTGCGAATTTCATGACTCATATTGGCCAGAAAACGCTCCTTGGTAGCTGCGAGTTCTTCGGATTGGATTTTTGCTGTTTGCAGTTGTTTCTTCGAGCGATTATTCGTTTGAATATAGCTGAATATCGTGTAGAGTGTAACGCCAATGAGCACGGCAACGAGTAGACTAAATACCATTAGAAAATAAGACAGCGTTACGGCACTATTATTCGCGGCTTGAGCGTCCATTTCAAGTTCCGTTAGGATATTTGTTTCCAGGAAATTGAGCGTGGAGCTGAGGCGTAGAGATATAATTTTGCTTTCCGATTGTAACTCGAAAAGGATTTCGTTGTTTTTGCGCTCCTTGGAGGTTTCATTGTTGCTAATGGCCTGAATTTCCCGATTCAAATTATCGATACCTGTATCCGTTGGGTTCATTACAGGTGCAGTTTCCTCTTTTCCCTTTTTGCCAAATATTTTCTCGCGAAGAGATTTTTTTGTTTGAGGTTGCGGAAGAGACGAAATGATTTTTTGGGAGCGATTCACTTCGCGTACTTCTTGAGCCACCTTTTTCATTGCATCGGTTACTCTAAACTGATTCTGAACCACTAGCATGGAATCTAAAATCTCGTATTTTAAGTCAGCGTATTCCAATAAGTCTTGTACCAAGGATTCTTGCTTTACCTTGTTTTCCGTACTTACCTTTAACGCCTCAATTCTTTCGTAGGTTCGATTGATGATTTGATTATAGGCCCTTAAGAAAGTGTCTTGCTGCGATAGAGCATAAGCGTTTACTCTATTTTCGGCCAAAATAAAATCGCTCTGAATGTCTTTAATCAGAAGAAGTGACTTTTCAGATGATCGATCTAGGCGAACATTTTCGGCTACGGTATTCAATTGATAAAAAATGGCACCTCCGGCAATTATGACAAAAGCGAGGAGTGCAACAAGTAAGGTTATCAATCGATATTCGTAGGTCTTAGAAATACGCATAGAACGAAGTTGATGAAGTGCTTTTTTTATGAAGTTATCCTTTTTCATGTTCTTGTCAAAGTTTTAAAAAAAAGGAGCCTGCATGGCTGCGAGGCTCCTTTACCCTAACTATGTCTTGAACCTAACGATTGCTTTACGTTCATCTACATAACGAATAGGGTGCCAAAGGTTTCAGTGAGAAGGATGAGAAATGAAAACACTTGAAAAAGAGCATGTTATGTTTTGGACCATTCTTTATTTCTGCATGCCAAATTTTCAAAATGAAAAAAATGAAGTCAGAATGAACATTCCACAGGTCAAAAAGTGGATAGGAAGGAACTATTCTTTTGATTAAAGCTACCTTTGTGCAAAAATTGAGTGATGTCTGATAAGCGAACAGAATTAGAGCAACTAGGAGAATTTGGTTTGATTGATCAATTGACGAAAAAATTCGAAACAAAAAATCCTGAAACCCTTTTCGGTATTGGTGATGATGCCGCTGTATTGGAGGGAAAGGAGGATAAAGTCCGCCTAGTTTCTACAGACATGCTACTCGAAGGCATTCACTTTAATTTGATGTACATGCCTCTCAAACACTTGGGGTATAAGGCAGTTTCCGTAAACGTATCGGACCTGTGTGCCATGAACGGAAAAGCGGAGCAAATTACCGTTTCTTTGGCGGTTTCCAATCGTTTCCCAGTAGAGGCTCTGGAAGAATTGTACGAAGGTATTCGAGCGGCTTGTGAACATTACAAGGTCGACTTAATTGGAGGAGACACGACCAGTTCCGTTTCGGGATTGATTCTATCAATTTCTGTCATAGGCACCGCTTCTAAGAAAGACGTAGTTTACCGCTCAGGAGCCAAAGAAAATGACCTCTTGGTGGTTTCTGGCGATTTGGGAGGTGCCTACATGGGGCTTCAGGTTTTGGAAAGAGAAAAGGAAGTGTTCAAAGCAAACCCGAATATACAACCGGACCTGGATGGTCACGATTATATCCTGCAGCGCCAATTGAAGCCCGAGGCCCGAGTGGATGTCATTGATATTTTAAAGGAATTGGAAGTGGTTCCAACTTCCATGATTGATATCAGTGATGGTCTGGCGTCGGAGGTACTTCACCTTTGTAAGGCAAGCGGTGTGGGATGTCATGTTTACGACGAAAAACTCCCAATAGACGCAGCCACATCCACCACAGCTTTGGATTTTAACATTAACCCTAACACCGCTGCAATGAATGGAGGGGAAGATTATGAATTGCTATTTACCATTGGTCAAAGTGATTACGAAAAGGTAGCGAGCAACCCTAATTTTACGGTTATTGGTCATATAACGCATCAAAACGATGGGATGTACTTAATCGATCGCAATGGAGCTGCAGTGGAACTGAAGGCTCAAGGTTGGAATCATTTTAATAAAGAAGATTAGGCTGCGGGCTTCACCGAACATCCTTTTTCTTGCATTAATTGGATAAAAGAGCGGTTTTGCCCTTTTGATTTTATCCACAAACACAAATCGAAGTAGTCTTGAGAAAGTATGCTTTTTTCTGTCATTTGGGATAAGGATTGATGCAAATCCATCCATTTTTCTCTTTGGTCTAGAATATGTGGCGTTTGACTAACACGTTGCAACCCCAAGAGCAATTCTTTTTCGGTCGTACCTAAACGGTTTCTCAATTGAAGAAAACGTTGTGTACTTTTTACAAGGTGTGGCACGACGTCGAAATTTTTCAATTCCAATTGAATTAATATTTCCAATATGTGACTGAAGCTCACGATGTCTTCTTTTTTGTCCAAATGCGAATCATTCAAGATCATTCGAATACTTTTCAGAGCATGGTTGTAATTACCAAGCACGAGTTGAACCGAAGACAGCTTGAAATATATGTATGCCTTACGGAGGGTCGACATCTCATGCTCGAATTCATGAATGTCCTTTTCGAGAGAAGGAAGCTTTTTCTCGAGAATATGGTAGTTGCCTCTTTTTGTGTAAAAGGAGAGTTCAATGCTGGCAAGTGTTGAAAATAGTTTTACCCGCAAGTCCTGCATCGCTTCTTCCTTGGTTTCAACATGGAGTAAACGTAGTTCATTCAAATATTCTTGGGCTTCCTTTTCTCTTTCAAGTTGATCGCAAGTGTAGATGAGGTTGGTTATAATGGAAATATAGCGATCTGGATAAGTCTTGCGTTGAACTTCGTTATCGATGAACAATTGTCGATTTTGTTCCAAGGCGAGTAAACTTTTGGAAGGTTCGTGAACGGCAAAATGATAGGCGCTTTTGATGTGTTGAGCCAAGTAACTCGCTTCAAAGGTTAGTTGTTTGGGTAGGTTTAACTTTTGGAAGGATTTAAAATATTCTGTATAAATGGCTTTCTCTTGCTCACTTCGCGCAGGTCCTTCATGAGATAATCGATGAAAAATTTTACTCTTGATTACCCAAAGTTGATCCTCAGATTTGGACTGCGCATGAAATTCAGCATCCGTTTTTTCTACTTCCTCAATGTCCTCAATTTCGATATCGAAGTAATTGTTGATTTCTAATAGTCGTTTGCTTTGTTTACGTATCTCAAGCAAAACATTGGTTAAATGATGTTTCGTAGCAAGTTTCTCAGCACTTCGCAAAATTTTCTTGGCCTGCGAATAAAGCGCCTTATCGAATAAAATGGATGCGCTTTGCAGTTGACGATACAATTGCGCCTCCACATTGCCGCTGCTATGAAACAGGGTTAACGCTTGCAGTACTTGGTCGTACAATCGCTTTTTGGTTATGGAGAACTAGTTCAGAAAAGCAGCACCTTTGAAATCTTGGAACAACTTGGCTTCGTCGTAAGCCGCTTGTTTGTCGATGTAATCGAAAAGGGTTACATAGTTGTTTTCTTCTCCAATGGTGTGGCGTGATGCATGTAGTTTGAAATATCGTTTCTCCGACTTGGTAAGAGATCGAATTAATTCAAAAATAGATTCACTTGATTTGGTAGACATGTTTAATAGTATTGCCTTTTAGTATTCTGAAATCAAGTTATAAAAAGAAACTACCTCTTTTCTGGGATTCTTTTGAAGTGTATAAATTATTGAGTGAAATGGGCAAAAAAAAAGCTCCAAATAGGAGCTTCAATATCGAAAGGGAGAGGGATTAGTCTCTCGTTTTCTTTTTCTTATTTTGATCTTCGTCGCTGTTCGGATCGGTAATACTTCCTCCGAATGGATCAATACTACCTCCGCCGTTGTTTCCATTGTTATTGGATTCAAAAATACGAGAAGATTGGTTGGAATCGTCCGAAGAATTATCAGCTGGGCTCATGATTTCACAAGATTCGGCTCGATGTTGATTCGGCTCGATAACTTCCTTCTGACAAGCAACTGCAGTCAAAAGTACCGCTGAAAGGATTAATATTTTCTTTGTTCGCATGATCATTATATACACAATGCTATCTCAAAAATAAGGTATTTAGTCTAGATTATCCAAAATATTTAAGGGTATTTTGAGTAAAACGTAGGTTCCATTGATTTTGCTGTCTTCGTTTATGCGGTCAATTGGCCCCACAATCTCAAAGGCTTGATTGGAAATCTTTTTGATCAATTCAATTCGTTTGGCCGTTATTTCCATGCCTTGAGACTTGTGATCGCCCATAAAACTTTCTTTTTGCTTGAGCGAGTTGGAAATACCAATTCCGTTGTCTTCTATTTTTATCTCCAAACAATTGTTTCTCTCTTGAATGGAAATCATGATGACTCCTTTTTGGTTTTGATTGGGCAAAATACCGTGAATAATGCTGTTTTCCACAAAGGGTTGAAGCAACATTGCAGGCAAGTAAATTCCGTCCAAATCTTGGGGTTCAATCTGGAATTCATACGAAAACTTGTCTTTAAAGCGCATGGCTTCAAGGCTCAAGTATAGCTTGAGTCGCTCGATTTCTTTGGAAAGTGGAATCATGTTTCCATCGTGTCCGGCAGAGTCCAAATTTTTGCGGATCAGTTGGGCGAAATTCGTCAAAAAACGGTTAGCTGAGAGTTTGTCTTGGGTGTTGATAAAGTATTGTATGGAATTCAATGAATTAAAGATGAAATGTCGATTCATACTGGCATTCAAAGATTGTTGCTCCAAGGCCAATAGGCGTGAACGAAATTGCATTTTTTCTTTTTCATTTAATTCTCGTTCGCGATTGATGCGAATCTTCACGATTCTCCAAATAACAAAGGCAATCAGGATGCTTACTGCAACGAAAAACCACCAAGTTCGATAAAATGGGGGGAGAATGTCGAAGGGTTAAATGATGCTTTTCGAGGTGGTACCATCCAACCCGATCGTCCTTGCGTGAAGAATGTAATTCCCTGGGCTCAGTGAGGTAAAAACCACATTGGCATTGGTCGTAGGAGGAGACCAGTTTTCATCGGCTCCTTCGAGCCAATATTGAAAGCGCATGCTTTCTGGGTTGCTTAGTGAAATTCCATCGAAAGCAAAGGAGATGTTGTTCTTAGAGGAAGGGATTTCAGTAATGTTTTCAAGGTTTTCAGAAAAATTAAACGGCTGGTAATTAAGCAGTACCTGCTCCAAAATAACCCGTGGTGGCTTGCTTTGCGTTTTTGGTAGGTTTTTGCGCATTCGCACCAAACCTGAGGCTGTACCGAACCAAAAATTTCCTCTTGAATCGACAAAACCACTGTTTAGATTGGTCTCGAGATTGATGACTCCTTCTTGAATGCCGTAGTGTTCAATCTGGATTTTGTTCCTTTTTTCAAATAGAATGTACAAACCGTTGTTCGAGCCTATGTATAGGCGTCCATCTCGGTAGTTCAAGAAGTTGATGAATTTACCTGATGGAATGTCGGTGTAGGATACATTGCTAATTTTTTCACCGTCAAACTTGAAGAGGCCTTCTTCGGTACCCAACCACAAAACTTTACCATTGCTCGCAAGGCTAAAGGTGGTGCGGTTGAAATTGGAAATGAGTTTCGGGCCAAGAGGGGTTAGTTCGTAGAAACCTTTGTCTGATGCGATATACAATTTACCATTATAGGATCGCATATTTCGGATGGTGCCGATGTCCTTGGTCTTGTTTTCGTGTTTGGTAATAAGTTTGCCGCTCTTAAATAACTGTAAACCTTTCGATCCACCGATGTACATCGATTCTGAATTGACTTTGTACAGGCAGGAAACTTTGTTCGAAAGCAGGCCATTTTCAGTAGTCCATGTTTTTTGTTTTCCTTTCGAGTTGATTTCTAACAAACCTGTTTCTGTACCAAACCAGTCAGATTGCGAAATGTCCAATGCGCTTGTCCAAATGGTGCTGTTTTCTGTGTGAAAATTGGAAAACTTGCCCCAATACCGAAGCAAGCCTTGGTCGTAAGTTCCGATGAAAAAATGGTTGTTGCCCTTTTCCGATACATTCAAAACGAGATCACTCGTCATCCCAGAATTCGTGTTGAAATGCACAAATAGATCTCCTGGGAAGTAAAGCAATCCTTTTCCGAGAGATTCGAACCAGATGTTGTTCTCATCATCTTCAAAGATGTTCTTGATATCTAGAAGTGGTAGGCCGTTGGATCCATTGATGGTTTTCCATTTTCCGTTTTCTTTGACCAATACGCCTTGATTGGAACAAAGCCAAATTTTCCCTTCACTGGTCTGCGTTACAGATTTAGGAGAGAAGTCGATGGGCAATTCTTCTGATCTTATTATTCCCGTGCGTGGATTGAAACGAATCAAACCATCTCCATAGGCCGCAAGAAAGAACTCTCCGTCGATGATTTGAATATCAGCTAAGGACCAATATTCTGAATCAGGAATTAAATGAAAACTTTGAAAATCCTTGGTAGAGAAAAGTCCATCTCTCGTAGCGACGTAATAGATGTTGTTGAACTTAACAATATCCCTGATTCGATCACCGCCCGGGAAATTGCGACTTATCGGAAGCAGTTGGTCTCCCTTTAGTCGATACAAACCGTCACCATTCGTTGCTACGATTAAATCGTTTTGAAAAGGAAGTATGGCCGAAACTTGGACATTGCTGGCCTCCTTGCGAAGCGGCCAATGGATAAACTTGTCTTTTTGGAGTTTGCTTAGGCCTCCTTCGTGTCCAATCCAAAGTGTTTTGTTTTCATATTGAACAAGACTGATCTTGTTGTTAAACAGCCCATCGTCGTTGGTAAAGGTTGTGAATTGAATCCCATTGAATTTTGCAAGGCCTCCAAGCGTTCCTATCCACATGTATCCAGAACTGTCTTGGCAAATACTGGTGACCTGCGACTGTGGCAACCCTTGTGCAGTGTTGTACTCAACAAAGGAATAGCGTTGTGCCCACCCACTAAAAGTGAGATTTAGTAAAAGAAGAAAAAAGAGGTGTTTCAATGTTTAGTTTTTCAACATGCGTACAAATTCCGTTACTCGATTACGGGCTATTGGGATGCGTAGGCCTCCTTTCAATACAGCAAAGTGTCCATCTTCGTTGAGGTAATCGGTCATCATTGCTAAATTAATGATGTGTGATTTGTGGATGCGACAAAACTTGGTGTCGTCTAGTATGTTTTCGTAAATCTTGAGTGTGCGCGTATCGAGATAACGAGATCCGTCCGTAAAGTGAATCATGGTACAATTTCCGCTCGCTTCCAAATGCGAGATGCTGTCGTCTTCTACAATTTTGAGCCCTTTGGTGTGACTGATAGCGATGCGATTATTTGGCTTGTTTCGAAGAAAAGTGTCTGACAGGTTCTTCAGGGAACGGAAATAAGTTTGAAACGACTCGGGGTTTTCTGTAAATATTTTCTTGGATTCCATCAATCGCTCCGACGCCAATTTCAATTCATCGATATCGATCGGTTTGAGCAAGTAATATACGGCGTTGGCATTGAAGGCCCGAATGGCAAAATCTTTGAAAGCTGTAACAAAAACGACCAATATTTGCTTGTCTTCAATTTCTTCAAGAAGTTCAAATCCTTCCGAACCGCTAGGCATACGAATGTCCAAAAACAATACATCTGGCTGTAGTTCATTGATTTTTTCCAATCCGTCTGTCTTACCATTCGCCTCACCTACCACCTCAATGTCTGGGCAGTATTCTGTTAGTAAGATCTCCAGGTTTTTACGAGCAAATTCCTCGTCATCTATAAGAAGTGCTTTTAGGCTCATGTTGAGTTTTGTTTTAGAGTTTTAGCTTGTAACCGAATATACCGAAAGCGTTTTTTATTCTGTTTCAAAATAGATACCGAATAAAGACCAAGGTTAACCATTTAAAGTTGGAAACAAACCAAAGAATCAATCAAATATACGGAACAGATGTTTGTTAAAATTCCTTAACAAAAGGAATGTAAATTTGAGTCATTAGTTAAACCAATGGCTTATGCGTAAAACTATACAACCTCGAAATTTAATTTGGATTTTTATCGATAACGGGAATTAAAACTCCCGTTTTTTATTTCAATTGGGTGCAGAGGATGGCCGTAAGTCCTTCTGGGTCTTCCACGTGTCCCATGTGACCAGCTTTTTCAAGGATATAAAAGTGAGTCATGAAAAAGCAGTTTTCTAATCCATCGCGCAGGGCAACAATTGGATCCAAGGCTCCCTGAATGAAAACGTAGTCTTTCTCATTGTCGGCCACCACATCTCGAAAACACTGTCGATCCTTCATGGCCAGGCAGGCTCCAGCAACTGCCTCTCCAGTCATATTTGAGTTGTGCTTGAGTCCAAATTGAATGCACTCCTTGTTCGCTTCGGCGTTTAAAAAAAGTCCAGGAAAAGTTTCACGGATGACGAGGGAAGAGTTCTTCATAGCGAGTTGTGCCATTCGAATTCGGTCTTTTTTCTTGCTGTCGGTGTCGGTCCAAAAATTGGAATGAACAAGTACTGTTTTACCCTTCATTCGTTCGTCTAAACTCATTTCTAGCGCCACGTACCCTCCCATTGAGTGACCTACCACGTGAAAATCTCGTATTCCTTTTTGCTCGAGTAATTGCCAAACCTGTTGTGCATAGTCTTTTAGCCTCGGGTACTCAGGGCTGTATTTAGTGGCTCCATGACCATTGAGATCGATGGCCAAACAATGAAAGAAAGCCCCAAGTTTAAGGGGCTTCCACATTTCTTTACTTTCAAGAAATCCATGCAATAAAACCAGGGTTTTACCGCTTCCATATTCTTCGTAGGCGAGCATTAAGAATTCATTAATTCTTCAATCTCATCTGCCTCAATCGGTATGTCTCGCATCAAATTAAAGGCAGGTCCGTTCGCCTGAACAACTAAATCGTCCTCCAAACGGATTCCTAAATTTTCTTCGAGAATGTATATGCCAGGTTCACAGGTAAAGACCATGCCCGCCTCAATGGGCTTTTGAAAGACCCCGACATCGTGCGTGTCCAAACCAATAAAGTGAGAAGTACCGTGCATAAAATACTTTTTGTATGCTGGCCAGTCTGGATTTTGGTTTTTGATATCCGTTTTATCGATTAGGCCCAGTTTCAACAATTCACCTTCCATTATTTTACCAACTTCTTTGTGGTATTCTGGAATTAAAGTTCCTGGAACCAACATTTTTTCAGCTTCCTTTTTAACGTGAAGTACACTGTTGTAAACCTCCTTTTGGCGCTTCGTAAATCGACCGTTGGCTGGTAAGGCACGAGATAAATCGGAACTGTAGTTGGCGTATTCTGCTCCAACGTCCAACAAGATTACATCACCGTCCATGCATTGTTGGTTGTTTTCTATATAGTGCAATACACAGGCGTTTCTACCAGAGGCAATGATTGGTGTGTAGGCAAATCCTTTTGAACGATTGCGCAAAAACTCATGTGCCAATTCAGCTTCTATTTCGTATTCCCAAACACCTGGTTTCACAAAATTCAGCAAACGACGAATTCCAGACTCGGTGATTTTACAAGCCTTTTGCATGAGATCCAATTCGATTTGCTCTTTCACACTGCGGATGGCATGCATGATGGGAGCACTTTTGTGCACTTGATGTGCAGGGTAACCGGCTTTTACTTTTTGAATAAAACGATCTTCACGAGTTTGGGTATCAATCGAAGCGCGCAAGTGTTCGTTCGTGTTCAGGTAAATTCCTTCCGCTTCGGCCATCATTTGGGTAAAAATGGTGTCGAATTGATTCAGCCAATAAACTGTTTTCACACCTGTCATTTCAAAGGCTTTTTCTTTGGTCAACTTTTCACCTTCCCAAATGGCGATCAATTCACTTGTTTCCTTCAAGAAGAGAACTTCTCGATGGGCTTCATTCGTGGCATTTGGAAAAAGTACCAAGATGCTTTCTTCTTGGTCAACGCCAGATAAGTAAAAAATGTCGCGATGCTGCTGAAAAGGCATGGTGCTGTCGGCGGAAATAGGATATATATCATTGGAATTGAAAACAGCTAGGGTGTTTTCCTTCATTCGACTCGTGAACTTTTTTCTGTTCGCAATGAACAGTGATCGGTCGATTGCTTCGTATTTCATGATTCTAATTTTTTGCGTCTCGAAGTTATAAAAAAGGAGGGCTTGCTTAAGAAATGGAACTTGTTTTAACGGATTTTATTAGAATTTGAGAAGTACGTAATTGGATTACGTTCTACTGCTCAATCTTTGTATCATCAAAAGGAATAAAAGATGAAAAATTGGACAGTTAATAGAATCGAATGGATGGACAAGGATAACGAATTGATGTTGTTCTACAAGGATCAAGCAGGACATTTCAGTTATGAATCGCGTATATTTTTGCCAGCGAGTTTGCTGAATAAGATTTTGATGGAAATTCAGAAGCAAAATGGTTTTGAGCAGATTGATGCTTTTTTGAAGATTGAACAATGGTCAGATGCCGAAACGAATTTTGTGTTTGATTTTTCAAAACTCGATGGAGAAGTGACTTGGACGGTGCCAGTTGAAGCTCAAAATCAAATACGCCAGATACGGGCCTAAGCCACTGTTTTCAAAATAGATATTTGGTGCATTCACTTGTTTTGTGTTATTTTAGCCGTAAGATTATAATTGTCTTAAGCACCATGAAAAAATTACCAATTATTGCGGCTACCCTTGCCTTTTTACCTTTTGTGGCATGTAACAAACCAGAGGTGGTTCCTACTCCTACAGAAAAAGCAGAATTAAACACTCATTTTATCGGTACCATCAATGGTACTCAAATCGAGTGGACAAAAAACGTTAGTGGTTATGCTAACTACTCTTCATTAGAGTACTACTTGGATACCAACACCAATGTATACTATTATAAGTACTACGGTGGTATGAAGTCAGATACGGATCCGAAAATGGTACGCGTTGGATTGGGATCATTTATTGCAGACCCAACCGTTCAAGCGGCTCCATCTATCGAGAAGTTTAAATCATTTATTCAATCTTACGCAGATCCGAATACGGCTCCAGAATTTAAGAACAATGCCTTCTTTGGTTTTGAAGTTCAATACCGAGATGCTGCTGGAGATTTGTTCAAATCGGACACGACTGTTCCAGGATCGTATGTCATGAAAGATTTGAAATATTCGGAGGATGTGAACGGAGACTACATGTCTTACACCTGCGAATTTGAGGCGACGGTTTTCCACAAGAGACGAGATACGGTGAACAATATCGATACCATCAATAAAATGGCTGTTATACAAAATGCTGTTTTAAAGGGATGGTTTAGAAGAGAATAATTAAATTAAGTCGTTGAAAAACGACTTTTTTTATGCTATGAGTGATGGTTTAAAGATAGCTGTGCTGGGTGACTATAATTTCACCTACAATTCGCATCATGCGACCAATCTTTCTATTGACCATGCGTCAAAGTTTTTGGAAGAGGACATCAATTACTATTGGATCAAGATTGATGAGGCGGCCTATTTCAAGATGGAAAACTTTGAGCGCTTTGATGGAATTTGGATTGCTCCTGGGCCATACAAACATGCCTTCTATCTGAATGCGATTCTCGATATCTTGGTTCAATTGAACATTCCCACGCTTATAACGGGCGAAGGATTCAAGGCATTTATAGAAGTTTTGATCAGCCGAAATAACCTCAATGCCAATAGCGAGAAATTAATCAGTGACAACCTTGTTGACGGAAATCAATTTGAGTCGGTGCAAATCATTCCACACAGCACGGAAATGATTCGCTTGTACGAGAATCATTCAAATATTGAACTGACTTCATCAAGATACAGTCTTTATCCGAGACTCATTCAAATGTTGCAAGATGAAATTGTTGATGTTGAGGCATATAATCATCTGGAAGAACCCGAAATTGTTTCGCTGAACAACCATCCGTTTTTCTTGTCGATGGCCAATTGTCCACAGATTTCATCTACCAGAGAAATTCCCCATCCCATCATTTATACGTTCATGAAGGCAAGTAGGTATATCAATCAATTGGATGGAGAGAAAATTGCTTAAAACAATCCCTCTTCTCCTGCTTGTTCTCTTTCGTATACTTCATCCACATTTAAGGTCCGCAGTTCTGCTGCCATAACTGCTAGTGTATCGCATCGCTCATTCATAGGGTTACCAGCATGTCCTTTAACCCAATGAAAGTTAGGTTTGAATTTTTGATGTAAAGGAATGTATTGTTCCCAAAGGTCCTTATTTTTCTTCCCCTTGTATCCTTTTTGCCTCCAGCCAAAAACCCACCCCTTGGTTATCGAGTCAATGACATACTTGCTATCTGAAAATATTTCTACCTGATGTGCAGTTGTTTTCAAAGCTTCGAGCGCGCGAATTACGGCAAGTAACTCCATTCGATTATTGGTCGTCAGACGAAATCCTTCGCTCATTTCTTTTTTTTGCCCGTTGAACAAGAGAACAATACCATAGCCTCCTGGTCCTGGATTTCCTTTGGCCGCGCCGTCTGTGTAGATTTGGATTTTCCCCATGAACGGCGAAGTTACCATTTTTCAGAAGCATTTCACCGCGACTTGGCAACCGTTTACCGACTATTACGCATGCTTAAGAAACTTTTAACACAAAAAAAGTTTCCAACGTATTTTATTCTGTAATTTTGTCCCGGTTATGGAAAAAAGGGAAGAAATATTAATCGGAGCGACAAACGTCTTCATGTCATACGGAATCAAAAGTGTGACCATGGATGATCTCGCTCGTGAGCTGGGGATTTCCAAGAAAACAATCTATTTATACTTCAAGGACAAGAATGATTTGATCGAATCGATCCTCAATGAACATTTGAGCAAAGATCAAAATCGCTGCATCGAAGTTCGCGAGGACGCAGAGAATGCGATTGAATCATTTTATAAGGTCATTTCGATGGTTATGGAGAACATGGGACGAATACACCCATCTGTTTTTTATGACTTGCAAAAGTATCACCCTAAGGCATGGGTTAAGGTGGAAGAACATCAAACAGTTTTCGTTCGCGAGGTCATTCGACGAAATATTGAAAGAGGTAGGCAAGAGGGTATGTATCGAGCAGATTTTGATGCCGAAATTTTAGCTCAAATGTACGTCAAGCTCACCGATGCTGCTATTCGTCGTGAAATAAAGGATGTGCAGAAGGACGACCTAGCTCATGTATTCAATGAAATTATTTCCCTAATCGTTCACAGTATGATTACTGAAAAAGGGAAACAGTATATATCACAAAAACAAAAAGATCAAGATGCTTAAAAATTGGTTACTCGGATCTTCATTCCTGGTTGCGATCATCGGGATAGGTCAGGAAAAGAGCACTTTTTCTCTGTCTGAAGCCAAGGAGTATGCGCTCGAACACCACGTCAGTGTGCGCAATTCTGCTCTAGACACAGAAATTGCCATTCAAAAGAAGAATGAAACGAGAGGAATTGGATTGCCACAGGTAAATTTGAACGGAACATTTAACAACTTCATTAATCTTCCGGTTCAAGTTGTTTCTGCAACTTTTATCAATCCGAATGCTGCACCTGGGGAAACGATTTCCTTTCGTGCGGGAACAGATTATAACTCCACAGGTACCATGCAAGTGAATCAAATTTTATTCAATGGTTCGTACTTGGTTGGTTTACAGGTTTCAAAGCAATATGTGGATTTCTCTTCTACTTTGGAAAAGCAGAGTCAGGAAGAGGTTGCCTTTTCAGTTATTCAAGCCTATAACTTGGCTGCAGTAGCAAAAGACAATCTTCAATTTGTAGATTCCTTGGTTGTTATCACTCAAGAATTGGTCGATAAACAGAAGAATTACTTGGAGTTGGGCTTGATGAAACAAGAGGATATGGATCAATTGAACTATTCCTTGTTAACGGCAAAGAACGCTCAAACCAGTGCGAAGAACCAATACAAAAATGCCATGGTTATGTTGAAATTGACCATGAATTATCCGTTAGAAAGTCCATTGGAGATTTCGCAAAGTTCAGATGAGTTGATGCGTTCAAACAATGTTGCGAAAGGTAACTTGGAAGACAACATGGGCTTGCAGATTTTGCAAAAACAAATGATGTTGAATACGTATAGTTTGAAGAATGAAAAATTCTCTCGTCTGCCAACATTGAATGGATTCTTCCAGCAATCGTATAACGCCTACAGAAATGAGTTTGATTTCTTTACCAATAATGAATGGTTTCAACAGACTTTTTGGGGCTTGCAGTTGAACATCCCTATTTACAGTGGAGGTCAAGGTTATGCTCGTATTAAGCAAGCAGAATTGGAAGTGAAGAAAAATGAAAATTCTATCGAACAATTACAACACGCATTGAAGGTTCAAGAAATTGCTGCTCGAAATAATCTTTCGAGTGCATTGGATCAGTTCGAGATGCAATCTGCAAACGTGGAACTAGCAGGTAAAATTTACAACAATGCCTTAATCAAAGAGAAGATTGGTAGTGAGAGTAGCATTGTGGTTACACAGAAATACAACCAATTGTTGATGGCGCAAACACAATTAACAGCGGCCAAAATAGAGGTGTTTAACGCCAAATTAGAATTAGAAAAATTGTACAATCAAATATTGAAATAACAAGAAGATGAAAAAGCAAATTACATATTTAACTCTTGCTCTTGCGACGGCAACCTTGATGTTCGCATGTTCTTCTGGTGGCGAAGAGACAAAAGAAGAAGTTACTTTCTTGCCACTCGTTAAGTTGGATAAGGCAGCAGAAAAGAATTTCATTCATGAAATTAGTGTTCAAGGGAATATTGAAACGGATCAGGATGTTTTGTTGAACGCAGAAATGGGAGGACAAATCATCAAGATTTATGTCAAAGAAGGACAAAAAGTAAAGGCAGGTCAATTGTTGGTTAGTCTGGATGCTTCAATTCTTGCTTCAAACCTCAACGAAATCCAAACGCAATTGGATTATGCGGAATACATGCTTCAAAAACAAGAAGAATTAAAAAAGCGTGGTGTTGGTTCTGAATTCGATTATGAAACGGCCAAAAACCAAGTAAGTTCTTTGCGATCCAAAATGAAATCTGTGAATGCGCAGAAAGGAAAGTCGACTATTACGGCTCCATTTACCGGAGTGATTGACCAGATTTATGCCAAAGATGGACAAGTTGTGGGACCGCAAAATCCATTGGTTCGTTTGGTGAACAATAGCAAGGTGGAGGTTACTGCCGATATTTCTGAAAAGCACCTTGGATCAATTGGAGTCGGAACGCCGGTAGAAGTAAGTTTCCCAAACTTCCGAGATACAACCATTCAGGTAAAAATCACCAATATTGGAAATTACATCGAACCGACAAACCGTACCTTCAGAGTGCAAGCGGATATTCCAAATAACAAGGTTTTGTTGCCGAATATGTTGGCTGAATTATCAATTACGGACATGAATGTATCGGAGGCTTTGGTAATTCCATCGGTATCAATCATTAAGGATCAAGACAACAATGACTTTATTTATAAAGCCGTAAGAACGAAGAACAAAGATGAGTTCAAGGTGGTGAAGGTAGGAGTAAAGGTTGTACAACGCTACAAAGGTGAGGCCATGATTGAAGTGGTTTCGGGTAAAATCAAAGACGGTGATTTCGTTGTAACAGATGGTGCAAAAGGAGTTACTGAGAACGATATCGTACGTACTAAATAAGACGACGAATGGAAGAGAATAATAAAAAAGGATTTGGGTTGTCTACCCTCTCCGTCAATAACAGAAAGTTTGTTTTCCTCTTGGCCATCATTATCTTCTTCGGAGGATTGGGTGCCTATACTTCGATGCCAAAGGAGAACTTCCCAGAAATTCAAATTCCAGAGATTTATATTGGAATTGCCAAACCAGGAGCATCTCCTGAGTACATGTCCAAAAAGATTACTGAGTCTATCGAAAAAGAGGTAGGTGGAATTAAATTGGTCGATGAAATCAACTCGAATTCAGTTCACGGTTACGCAACCATTCGGGTAAAATTTGATTTCAAAATGAAGGTGACAGAGGCTTTGCAAAAAGTGAAGGATGCAGTCGATAAGGCACGAACCAAAACCGACTTCCCTGATTTGCCAGTGGAGCCCAATATTTTTGAAATGGATCCGGCTCAAATGCCGATTCTGAATATCAACTTACGCGGAAACAATGCATCCCTTTTGAAGGATGTAGCGGAGGTTCTCGAAAAGAGAATTGAAGAATTGCCTGAAATTTCTGAAGTAGATATTAGAGGCGTTCAGGAACAAGAAATGCGCATCGATGTTGACCCGATTAAAGCACAAGCGGTGAACGTTTCCTTAGACGACATTGAAAATGCTGTGAATTCAGAGCATCAAAATATCCCTTCTGGAGAAATCTTGATGGACGGGGTTCGTAAAACACTCCGAATTGATGGTGAGTTTACCAATGCTTCTGAGTTGAAAAAGTTGATCGTAAAAGATGATGATTACTTGCCTGTTCATTTAGAGGATATTGCCCATGTTTATTTTGGTAATTCAGATACAACCTCATTTGCTCGTGAGTTTGGAGAGCCTGTAGTGATGTTGGATGTAAAAAAACAAGGTGGTGAAAACTTGCTAGACGCTTCCGATAAAATCTTTGAAATTTTGGACGAGGCCCAAGTGGATGGAACGATTCCGCGAAGCATTTCAGTTTCTACGACCAATGATCAGTCGAACAACACTCGCGATATGGTTTCCAATTTGGAAAACTCCATTTTGTTTGGAATCATGTTGGTAGTTGGCGTCTTGCTTTTCTTCCTTGGTTTGAGAAATGCCTTATTTGTTGGTGTGGCAATTCCACTATCCATGTTGATGTCCTTCCTGATTTTGGATGCAATGGATGTGTCCTTGAACGTAATGGTCTTGGTCTCACTCGTTTTGGCTTTGGGTATGGTGGTAGACAATGGAATCGTAATTGTCGAAAACATTTACCGAAATCTGAGCAATGGTATGAAACAGAAAGATGCTGTCATCCAGGGGGTAGGAGAGGTCGCATGGCCGATTATTGCTTCTACTGCAACGACGTTGGCAGCCTTTGTTCCCTTGGCATTCTGGCCAGGCATTATGGGGGAATTCATGAAATACTTGCCAATTACCTTGATTATCGTTTTGGGTTCCTCCCTTTTCGTTGCCTTGGTTATTAACCCTGTATTAGCAGTGGCTTATATGAAATTGGAAGAAACAAATCCATCTAAAAAACGAGTTTTCACGATTGCATTGGTGATGTCTACCATTGGGGTGGTTGCTCTAGTTGCAGGTTTCACTTCCTTCGGTAACTTCCTCATCATCATGGCGATTTTTGGGTTGATAAACCTTTATGTTTTCCTTCCTGGATCACGAGTTTTCCAAGGTAAGGTATTGCCTAAATTGGAGAACTTCTACGAAGGTTTCTTGAAAAAAGCGTTGAAAGGAAATAATCCATTGGGTGTTTTGGCTGGAACAGTTGGCTTGTTCATAGTGGCAATTATTTTGATGGCGGTATTTCCCCCGAAGGTTGATTTCTTCCCAGTTAATGAGCCAAACTATGTGAACATTTTCATCTCTCATCCGATCGGAACGGATATCATGACAACCAATAAGACGACAGAAAAAGTTGAAAAGGTTATCAATGAAATCCTTCAACCTTATTTGGCTGCGGATGCAAAATACCCGGTGGGCGACAGCAAGCGATTAATTCGATCCATTATCTCACAAGTAGGTGAAGGAACAAGCGACCCAGGTGAAGGAGTTGCAATGGGAAATACGCCGCATAAGGCACGTATCACAATTAACTTCACGGAGTTTCAAAACAGAGATGGGGTGAGTACCGGAGAGGTCCTATCGGAAATTCAAGAGAAATTGAAAGGACGATTCACGGCGGATATTAATATTTCTGCTGAAAAAGAAGCGAATGGTCCGCCTCAAGGAGCGCCTATTAATATTGAAGTAACAGGACGCGCTGAATACGCAACCTTAATTAAGGAAGCGGAAAATTTGAAAAACAAGTTAGAACGCTCAGGTGTGGCCGGTGTCGACAAATTGAAATTGAATGTAGAATCCGATCGACCAGAAATTCCAATTGAAGTGGACAGAGACGCGGTTCGTAAGTTCAATGCATCAACCATGCAGGTTGGAATGGCTATACGTAAAGCCTTGTTGGGGCAAGATATTACAACCTACAGTTTGAATGAGGAATCGTATGATTTAGTGGTTCGCTTCGAAAAGAAAAGCCGCGAAAGCCTCGATGCCTTGTTGGATCAAAATCTAATTTTTAGAAACAACAAAGGTGTATTGATTAAAATTCCAATTCGCTCAGTTGTGAAACGTCCTGAAGAACAAAGTTCATTTACGGCGGTTGTACGCAAGGACCAATTGCCATTAGTGGCAATCACCTCGGGGGTTCAAGAAGGATACAACGCCAATGAGGTGGTGGAGCAACTCAAAGAAAAGTTGAATGAATACGAAAAGAAGGGTGAGTTGGATGAATCCTTGTCGTATACTTTTACAGGACAGCAAGAAGAACAAGCCAAGGAGTTCGCATTTTTGAGCACCGCATTGATGTTGGCCGTCTTCATGATTACCCTTATCATTGTCGCTCAGTTTAATTCCTACTCGGCACCATCCGTTATTATGCTAACTGTCGTATTATCCTTGATCGGTGTATTGCTCGGTTTGTTGATTTCTCGTCAAAATTTCGTGATCCTCATGACCATGATTGGTATCATCTCCTTGGCAGGTGTGGTTGTAAACAATGCGATTGTATTGATCGATTTTACAAACATGCTTCGCAAGAATAAACGAGCAGAGTTGAAGTTGTCTGAAGACGAACAGTTGCCATATGAGGAAATTGTTAAAGCAGCCGTTGAAGCGGGTAAAACTCGTTTGCGCCCCGTATTGCTCACAGCGATTACAACTATTTTGGGCTTGATCCCACTAGCGGTAGGTTTTAACATCGACTTTTTTAGCTTCTTGTCAAGCTACGACGCCAAGATTTACATCGGTGGTGATAACAATATTTTCTTCTCACCTATGTCTTGGACTATTATTTACGGTCTTACGTTTGCAACCTTCCTTACCTTGGTGGTCATCCCATCACTGTACTTGTTGACAGTTCGCTTGAAGTTTTGGTTCTACGACTTGATGGGTTGGAAAATAGTAAGCAATATTTAACGTTCAAAAATTAACAAATGAAAGCCGATTTGTTTTAAAAGGCAAAAAATCATGTTAAAAGGCGAAAAAAAAACATGAAATGCTTTTCAGAATAAAAAATATGCCTACATTTGTTATGTAAGAATAAGATAAAAAACGAAGATTTTTTAAAGATCTTTTTCAGTGAATAGTGGTTAGGTTAGGTTAGATTAAAAATGGCAGCTGCAAAGCTGCCATTTTCCTTTTAACCAAATTGTTAGGCGTAAGCCGTGAGGCAAAAAGTTTTAACAATTTATTAGTAAATGAATGTTTGGTATATTAAGAAAATGTCATACATTTGTTATGTAAGAATAAGAAATCAATAAAGATTAAAAATCTTTTTCAGTGAATAGTGGTTAGGTTAGGTTAGATTAAAAAGGCAGCTGCAAAGCTGCCTTTTTCCTTTTACAGAAATGGTTTTTGGGATTTATTTTTCATTTTGTATCAGGTCGTAAAGACGAGATTTATCGACCTGGTTTTAGCAATGATTTTGCTTTGTTAAAAGATTTGGACTGCAAAAGTACAATTGCAAGCATGCCGATTTATTTCCATGTCGGAAGTGAAGCTATGACTCGAGATTTTCTTTTGGGAAGATGTATTTAGATATGTACCGACAAATTAGCCTTGAGTTTTGGAGGTGGAATCTTGGCTAAATTGAGTTTTTTGTCCTAGAAATTGTTCTAACTGAACCAGGGTTTGAATTGCGCTGTTCTTCGAATTTTTAATTTCTTTTTGAGAGTCGGAACTCAGACTATCCATCATTTGAATGAGCCTTTTTTGTTCTTCAATCCATCTCTTTAATTTTTCTTCCATAATTTGATCTTACCAGCATATACTCGCAGAAAATAGACATAGATTGAAAGGTAAATTTCAAAATAAAAAGTCTTATTACCAAATATTTATGCTATGCAAGCAGAGTTTTTATAGAATGTACTTCCAAAGTAGATATAAGCCAATTCCCCCAGCGTAAATGGCACTTAACAAAACAGCTCCCGCACTAATGTCTTTGATGAAACGGACCTGTTCATTTTGGTTTGGTTCCACAAGATCACAAATAGCTTCAATTGCTGAGTTCAAGATTTCGAAGCCAATTACAAGTACAGAGGCGGAAAAGAAAAGAATCCAGTCGAGGCTAGTAAACCTGATCCATAAGCCAAAAAGTATACCCAGAAAAAGAAAGATGAACTGTAACCGTGTACTTTTCTCCTTCCATACGGCTAGGTATAGGCCTCTTAGGGCGGGATGGAATTTTTTCTTCATTTCAAATTGGACTTCATTAACCCATGGGTTGAAGATAGGATTTTAAAATATTTGTATCAGACAAATTCTATTGCTTATCTTTGTGGCACTTATTGTTCAACTTATAAAGAAAGGTGGAGGGACAGGCCCTGTGAAACCTTGGCAACCTTCCGGTATTCGGAAAAGGTGCCAAATCCGATTCCGGCTTACCGGGAAAAGATAAGTTTGAGAAAGTTTCTCTCTTTTTTTGTGGGTTGATGTTTACGATAGAGAGAAATGAAGAAAATCCAAGACATAGCCAAAGAGCGAATACTCATTTTAGATGGTGCCATGGGGACCATGATTCAACGTTATCAACTTACGGAAGAAGATTTTCGAAAGGGTTGGTTCGAAGATCATCCACATGCTCTTAAGGGGAACAATGACCTTTTGTCGCTGACTCGTCCAGATGTCATCAAAGAAATTCACCGCGCTTATTTGGAAGCTGGAGCAGATATTTTGGAGACCAATACCTTTAGTGGAACATGGGTTGCTCAGGAAGATTATCACCTCGCGAAGGCTGTTTACGATATCAATTTTCATTCGGCTAAACTGGCCAAGGAGGTATGTTCGGAGTTCAACGAGCTCACGCCAGAAAAGCCCCGTTTTGTAGCTGGATCGATGGGGCCTACAACCAAACTATCGTCCATGTCCCCAGATGTGAACGACCCGGGTTTCCGAGCCATAACCTTCGATGAATTGGTTGGTGCTTTTAAGGAACAGGTGGAAGGCCTCTTGGATGGGGGAGTTGATTTGCTTTTGGTGGAAACAGTGACGGATACTTTGAACGCCAAAGCTGCCTTGTTTGCGATTGACACTGTTTTCGAAGAAAGAGGGATGGAAGTGCCAATCATGGTTTCTGGAACCATCACAGACCAAAGTGGAAGGACTTTAACTGGTCAAACAACAGAGGCCTTTTTAATATCGATGCAGCACATGCCCTTGCTGAGTATTGGACTGAATTGCGCATTGGGTGCAGAAATGATGAGACCCTATTTACAGGTGTTAAACAAGCGAAGTCCGTTTGGGGTAAGCGCTCACCCCAATGCAGGGTTGCCCAATGAATTTGGTCAGTATGACGAAACGCCAGAAATGATGGTGGCTCAAATTAAAGTCTTCTTAGAGGAAGGACTGATCAATATTATTGGCGGTTGCTGCGGAACTACCCCAGAGCACATTCACGCCATAGCCGAATTGGCCAAAAATTATTCACCTAGAACGATAAACCGAATTGAAGAAAATGTCTAACGAATTGATCACGCTACAATTATCGGGGTTAGAACCAGTATATGTTACCCCTGAGTCCAATTTTGTGAATGTAGGAGAGAGAACCAACGTTACGGGTTCTCGTGCCTTCTTGAGAATGATCAAGGAAAACGATTTCGAGGCAGCTCTTTCTGTGGCTCGTGACCAAGTAGAAGGTGGTGCGCAAATAATCGATATCAATATGGACGAAGGAATGATCGATGGCAAAGAAGCCATGGTGAAGTTCTTGAACCTTATTGCTGCGGAGCCTGATATCGCTCGTGTTCCGATCATGATTGACAGTTCAAAATGGGAAATAATTGAAGCTGGATTGAAGTGCATTCAAGGAAAAGGGATTGTCAACTCTATATCGTTGAAGGAGGGTGAGGAACTGTTTGTTGAGTATGCGAAAAAAATAAAGCGCTACGGAGCAGCGGTTATTGTGATGGCATTCGATGAAAACGGGCAAGCAGATTCGTATGAAAGAAGGATAGAGATTTGCGAAAGGTCGTACAGAATACTTGTGGATAAAGTGAAATTTGACCCAAGAGACATCATTTTTGATCCCAATATTTTCCCTGTGGCCACAGGAATGGAGGAGCACAATAACAATGCTTTAGACTTTTTCCGTGCGACCAAATGGATTCGTGAAAATCTACCAGGAGCCCACGTTAGCGGTGGGGTTTCGAATGTGTCTTTTTCCTTTCGGGGAAACAACGTAGTTCGAGAAGCGATGCACGCGGCCTTCTTGTACCATGGAATTCAGAATGGTATGGATATGGGGATTGTGAATCCGACTATGCTAGAGGTGTATGAAGAAGTTGACAAGGAGTTGATGGTGTATGTGGAGGATGTTTTGTTAAACCGAAGAGAGGACGCCACAGAAAGATTGTTGGAATACGCCGAAACGGTGAAAGGAGATGGGAAAAAGAAAGTACAAGATCTATCTTGGAGAGAAGGACCAGTACAAGATCGCCTTACCCATTCTTTGGTTAAAGGAATTGTCGATTATATCGATGAGGATGTTGAAGAATGTAGACAACTGTTTGATAGACCCATTCAGGTTATAGAAGGACCATTGATGGATGGGATGAACGTAGTGGGCGATTTGTTTGGAAGTGGGAAAATGTTCTTACCTCAAGTGGTAAAATCGGCTCGAGTAATGAAAAAGGCCGTTGCCTATCTGTTGCCCTTTATAGAAGCAGAAAAGGAAGGTGGGCGTAAAGCGGCAGGAAAGGTTCTGCTGGCAACCGTAAAAGGCGACGTTCATGATATCGGAAAAAACATCGTTGGGGTCGTACTCGGTTGCAATAATTACGAAGTTATCGATTTGGGGGTGATGGTACCCACCAATAAAATCATTGAA
The DNA here is from genome assembly GCA_025210175.1 of Crocinitomicaceae bacterium. Lineage (GTDB taxonomy): Bacteria > Bacteroidota > Bacteroidia > Flavobacteriales_D > Crocinitomicaceae > UBA2040. The sequence continues at coordinate 35,229 of JAOASF010000095.1, forward strand.
ACCGCCATAGAAGAAAAAGTGGATATCATCGGCTTGAGTGGTCTAATTACTCCATCGCTCGACGAAATGGTTGATGTGGCGAAGGAAATGGAAAGAGCCGAATTGCAAATTCCTCTGCTTATTGGCGGTGCAACGACTTCCCGGGTCCATACGGCCGTTAAAATAGAAAAGAACTTTTCGAAGGATCAAACCATTCACGTTTTGGATGCGTCGCGATCGGTAACGGTTGTGGAGTCACTTCTAGGAGGAAAAAAGAAAGATTTTGTAGAAAAAATAAAAACCGAATACCAAACCTTAAGGGAACATCACGAAAAGCACCGAGCGGCAAAAAGTCTCTTAAGTCTTGAAGCAGCACGAAAAAAGGCCCTTCAATTGGATTTTACGGAAGAAACCATATGTGCACCAAAGCAACTGGGAACTCATGTGTTTGAAAGTTTCGACTTGAATGAAATTCGAGAATACATTGATTGGACTCCCTTTTTCCAAACTTGGGAATTGCACGGAAAATACCCACGTATACTGCAAGATGAGGTAGTAGGGGTAGAGGCGCAACGCCTATTTGATGATGCTCAAAAAATGCTGGACCGAATGATTGCTCTAGAATGGATTGAAGCAAGGGCAGTGGTGGGCTTGTTTCCTGCAAACCGAGTTGGCGATGATATCGAAGTGTATTCCGACCAAAGTAGATCACAAGTCATTCATACGATTCGGAGCATACGTCAGCAAACGGAGAAAACTCAGAGTGCCCCACAGTTGGCTCTGAGTGATTTTATTGGTCCGAAAGAAGGTTTGGTAGATTACATCGGTGGTTTCGTTGTTTCCACTGGATTTGGTGTAGACGAGCAGGTTAAAAAATTCGAGGAGGATCATGACGATTATAGTTCAATCATGGTGAAGGCTCTGGCTGACAGAATGGCCGAGGCATTTGCCGAATTGATGCACGAAAAAGTCCGTAAAGACCTTTGGGGGTATGCAACCGAAGAGAACTTTGATAATGAAGCTCTAATTCAAGAGAAATACCGTGGAATTCGACCAGCTCCGGGATATCCAGCCTGTCCTGATCATACGGAAAAGATAGGTTTATTCGATTTGCTTGGAGCCACAGAGATTACCGGTGTAAGTCTTACTGAGAGTTTGGCTATGATGCCCGCGGCCTCCGTTTCGGGTTGGTACTTTGCTCACCCACATGCTAAATATTTTGGGGTAGGGAAGATCAGTATGGATCAAGTGGAAGATTTGGCCAAAAGAAACGGCAGATCAACTGAAGAAATGGAACGTTGGTTGAGTAGTATTATTAACTAACTTGTGAATAAAAACATCTAAAATGGGTTTTGTGTAAAAAAATTAACACAAAGTATGTTTCTCTATGAACCAAAAGTGAAGTCAGAATTAACAATTGTCATAAAAAGCTGACTTTTGTCCCATCTCTGTCTCCGCCTGGTGTTCATTGGAATGTTATGCATAGAATAAAATATATGCACTCCTAATAAATTAGGTCGATTCCTGTGGGTTTATAGCTTTAATCTTGTAAAATTTAAGTTTTGACTCTCGACTTGGATGGGGTAATTTTGGCTGAAACTATTAACTTTTTAACTAATCATAAACCATTCATTATGAAAAAGAGCAACAAAACCTGGGGCTTCCTCCTCTTGTTGATGGGGGTGCTTACAAACCATGCCTTTGGGCAGACCTATTGTACAGCCTCTTCCACCACATGTGAGGCAGAAATCCAAAATGTTACCCTTATTGGAGAGTCAAATGGAATTAACAATTCCTCTGGGTGTACTCCTGGTGGTTATGCCGATTATACAGCCTTTGGCGCGTATTTAATGCCAGGAAGCACCTACACGGGTACAACTACCAGTAACCCACAAGGATATTTCCAAGGAGTCATTGAAATTTTTATCGACTGGAACCAGAATGGTGACTTCAGTGATGCTGGAGAGTCCATTGCCAATCAACAAACTTTTCAAGCTGGTGGAGGTGTGCCATTAACATTCACCATTAGTGTGCCAGCGGGTGCTACTTTGGGAACCACCCGAATGAGAGTGCGTACACAAAATGGAGTAGGAAACATTCCACCGTGTGGAAACGTAGCAACGGGTGAAACGGAAGATTATACCATTATAGTAACAGATCAAGCCGTAACAGGAACAGATTACTGTCCTGCTTCAGGGGGTTGTGATGGAGGTGCTCAAGCCAGACACATTGCAAATGTTACCTATGGAGCTGTGGACAATACGACCACTTGTGGAACCGGTTCATATTCAGATTTTACTGCACTATCTGCTGATGTAGCTGCAGGGGGAGCTCTCAATGTAATTGTTGAAAGTAGCGCATTTAACCCAGCTGACTTGGTGAATGTATTTGTTGATTGGAACAAAGATTTCGATTTCAACGATGCAGGTGAAAATTTCCTATTCTCGGGTAATGGCGGTGTGTATACTGGAACGGTTAACGCGCCAGCGAATGCTGTTGCAGGAACGGTTCGCATGCGAATTGCGTATTACTGGGGAGGAAACGGAACATATACAGGATGTGGATTCACGGCCATTGGTGAGATTGAAGATTATTCAATAAACGTTACTGCACCAGAACCAAATTGTATCATTAATAATGCTCCAGCCGATGGCGCTGCGGGTGTTTGTAAAGATGCGATCCTATCGTGGGACCGCGATTTGCTAGGTTCACAACCACAAGGTTATAAGGTTTACCTCGGTACTTCAACGACTCTTGCGTTGGTTTCAGATCAAGACACTACATCTTATGACCCAGGTACTTTGATGCCAAATACAACGTACTATTATTCTGTAGTGGCATATAATGCAACGGGTGACGCAACTGGCTGTGATACCTTCTCGTTCACAACCACAGATTTGGCGACAGCCATCACGCCAAACCCAGCTGTGGCCTGTGTGGATGAAACAATTCGTTTGTCCGGAACACCAACTGGAAGTGGAGGAAATTATGATAGTCACGCGTGGACAGGTCCCGGAGCTGCCAATATCAATTATACAGATACAGATACAACAGATTTCACCTCCAATACCGCAGGAGATTTTGATTTAACGTATACGGTAACGGATAATAATGGATGTACTGTAAGTGAAGATATTACGGTATCAGTTCAAGTAACTCAAGTGGTAGATGTTACCATGGCCATTACCGGCGGTTCTAACCCAACTTGTGCTGGAGTGGATGTTGAATTTACAGCCACAGGTACCAATGAAGGAACTAACCCAACATATACATGGAGAATTAACGGAACTGATGTAGCGAATGGGCCAATTTTTAACTCAACAACTTTGACTGATGGAGACGTTGTTGATGTAGTATTAGCTTCTAGTGAAGCTTGTATCGACGATCCGGCTAAGGTTTCCAACGATATTACGATGACGGTAACACCATCCGTGGTTCCTACAATAACAGTTTCATCTTCTGTCAATCCTTATTGTACCGGTGAGGTGCTGAATATGAGTGCTTCTGTAACGAATGAAGGCCCTAACCCAACTTACGAATGGAGGTTGAATGGTGTGCCGGTAGGAACTGGACCAACCTATTCTCAACTTTTCCAAGACGATGATACCTTGGTATGCGAATTGGTTTCTGATGCTGTTTGTGCAACACCTTCAATTGTTACGGATACCTTTTTTGTCCTTTATACCACTTACGAGGATCCGCTTGTAGAATTGACAATCACACAAGGAGCAAACCCGAGTTGTGATGGCGAGAATATCGAATTTACTGCCTTGCCTACCTTCGGAGGATCCAATCCAAACTACGAGTGGTTCTTGAATGGAAATTCAGTGGCCACAGGAGATATTTATTCTTCTTCAAGTTTCGCTGATGGGGATGTGGTTTCTTGTATTTTGACGTCAGATTATGCCTGTTTGAATCAACCCACTGGTAACTCAGGAGATAGTATTGTGAGCATCAACCCATCTGTTACTCCAAGTATTATGGTGGCTCCTGCAACCTCTACCTATTGTGAGGGGAATCAATTAACGTTGAATTCTCAAGTTACCAATGAAGGTTCAGCGCCTATTTACGAATGGAGAGTTAATGGATCCGTAGTTGGATCGAACAGTTCTTATTCGCAAGTGTTTGCAGATGGAGATAAGGTTGTTTGTGAGCTGACGTCAGATGTAGCGTGCGCCACACAGTCGTCTGTTATATCCGATACCTTGTTTATTATGCATTCTCCAAATGAAGACCCCGTTGTGGATTTGGTTATTTCACAAGGAGCGAACCCAAATTGTGATGGAGCTGATTTAGAATTTACAGCTAACCCTACATTCGGAGGAAACAATCCAAGTTATGAGTGGTTTGTGAATGGTAACTCTGTAGGAACAGGTCCAACTTATTCTTCTTCGACCTTCGCAGACGGTGATCTTATCGCTTGTGAACTCACGTCAGATTATGAATGTTTAAACCAAACTACCGCCAATTCTGGAGATAGTTTGATTTCAATTGTGGCAAACGAAACGCCAACAGTTGAAGCTCTTATCTTAATTGGGAACGATACGATCTGTGCAGGAGAAGAGGTTAGCTTTGGAACAGACGAGGAGTTCACAGGGAACAACCCTACGTACGATTGGACAGTAAATGGAATTTCTATTTCCACCAACCCTACCTATACATCAACAACTTTGGCTGATGGCGATGTGGTTCAGGTAACGGTGGTTTCCGATTACGACTGTGTTACAGATCGAAATGCTGTTTCTCAAACCATCGAGATGGTCGTAAATGCTATTCCGGCGCAACCAACCATTACAGCTGATGTAGATGTCTTGACATCCAGTGCTGACTTCAACAATCAGTGGCAACTCAACGGTTCAGATATCGTAGGAGCAGTTAACAAAACATACACTTTCACACAAAATGGAGATTACACTGTGTATGTTGTAGAGAACGGATGTAGCTCAGATACTTCAGATGTGTTTGTTGCAGATAATGTAGGGATCGAAGAAATAGAGTTGAATGCAAGCTTGAAATTGTACCCTAATCCAACGAAAGGAATCTTTACACTTTCAACAGACCAGATTGAAGCTCAAGTAGCAGTGATTTCTGACTTAAATGGTAAAGTTGTTCGACAAATTGTTTTGTCTGATAACGAAACGAAAATTGATATTTCCGAATTAGAAGATGGCGTTTACTTACTTACGGTAAATACCTCTCATCGAAGCTTAGTTGCTCGCATAGTTAAGAATTAGGCAAATATGAATGGATGAAAGGTTGCTCGTCGAAAGACGGGTGACCTTTTTTTTGTTTTCACATTTCCTAGATAAATTGCCTACTGGTTCTGCTTGTTTTAATGAGGTACACGCCTGTGTGAAGTGCAACTCGGACACCAAGAAGGTGCGAAGCTTTGACTTGTAAGTGGTTTGATATTAGGTGGATAGGTCGACCAAATTTAACCTGCAAAAATCGACATTCAATTTAGGTTCCTCCCCATTTTTGGTTACGATTCCTTTCAAGGGATCATTTCTGGGGTTGATAAAAATGAAAAACCCTCACAATCAAAAGATTATGAGGGTTTTTTGTTGTCCCACTAGGGCTCGAACCTAGACTCTTCTGAACCAAAATCAGACGTGTTGCCAGTTACACCATGGGACAGTTTCACAACGTTCTCCGTTTCGCGTGGTGCGCTGTTGCGGGTGCAAATTTAAGAACAAATTTCGTTTCTGAAATAATTATTTCGAGATTTTTTTTGACTCTTTTTCTTAAAGCCTACAATTCAGGCAATTTTTAGCTTCACATTGCGTTAGGGCAATCGATATATTTCTAAATTCGCAAGGCATTTCCTAGGGGGCTTTGCATACTTGAACCAGAGCGAATGCACAAAAAACATTACTATGACATTTAAGAAGTGGAATTTGTACCTCGGTTGGGCTGTTTTTCTAATTGCCACAATCGTATACTTTATAACAATTGAAGACACGGTAAGTTTATGGGACTGTGGGGAATACATCACCGCTGCCTATAAGTTGGAGGTGGGTCACCCTCCGGGAGCACCTTTATTCATGGTTCTTGGCCGCATGTTTTCATTTTTTGCAAACGAAGCCGATGTAGCCGTTTGGATCAACCGTTTGTCCGGATTGAGTAGTTCATTGACCATCTTATTCATGTTTTGGTCCATTACCTTGTTGGGGCAAAAAATTGTCTTGATGCGCAAGAACGCGCTTTCAAAAGGCGACCAGATAGCGATTTTGGCCAGTTCTTTTATCGGAAGTTTGGCTTATACTTTCTCAGATTCATTCTGGTTTTCAGCTGTTGAAGGGGAGGTTTATGCCATGGCATCTTTATTTACTGCTGCCATTTTCTGGGCAGCACTAAAATGGGATGAAGAAATGACCATGCAGAAAGCATCTCTCTTGACGGAAGGAGTAGTGCCCAATCGATGGTTGTTGTTGATCATGTTTATGCTTGGTCTCGCCATTGGAGTCCATCTCTTGGGTATTCTTGTGGTTCCGGCAATTGGTTATTTAATCTATTTCCAATATCGCAAGGAAGTTACTTGGAAAGGTTTGATTTTAACTGGGTTGATTTCAATCTTAACCCTCGGATTCATCCAAGAAGGAGTGATACCTGGATCGATTGCCTTGGCTTCTAAGTTTGAGGTGATGTTCACCAATTCTATTGGTTTGCCTTTCTTCTCTGGGACCATCTTCTTCTTTTTAATGTTGGTTTTCGGAGCGATATACTTGATCCGAAGAGCGCGCAAGAATGGGAATGAATTGTTGTACAATATTACGATGGGACTCGTCATGTTGTTGATCGGTTACGGTTCTTTTGCTGTAATCGTTATCCGTTCAAATGCCAACACACCTTTGGATGAGAATGACCCAGAAAACTTGGTAACCCTTCACGCTTATTTGAAACGTGAACAGTACGGTTCTGCACCTATATTGTTTGGGCCGTATTTTAACTCGAAGGAGAAACAAAGAGCCGAATGGGGTAATAGATCACCTTTTTACTTACGTCGTTTTGTCGTTGTTAAAGGCGAGGCAGATATCAAGGCATTTAAATCTGAAAAGGCTGCAAACGAGTACGCCAAAGAGTTGGGAGGAGGATCCTATGTGGATGAAAAATATTTTGAAAGCAATGCTCAGGATCGTATTTCAATGGTTCCTACTTATGAGCAAACGACTTTCTTCCCACGCATGTATTACAACACAGGTCAACCTTCCGATCGTGCCAAAATTCAGATGTACAAAGAGTGGTCTGGTTATGATGCCACGGATGGAACTATGACGGAAATTGGGAAAGATGGAAATCGCCTTCCTACGTTCCGCGAAAACATGACCTATTTCTTCCGCTACCAAGTCAATTGGATGTATTGGAGATATTTCCTGTGGAACTTTGCTGGACGTCAAAATGACATTCAAGGACATGGTGACCAAATGAGTGGAAACTGGTTGTCAGGATTCTCCTTTATCGATAATGCAAGATTGGGGAATCAAGATAACGCACCTTACTACACGGTTGAAAACCCATCTTACAACCGCTTTTTCTTCTTGCCGTTGATTTTGGGATTGGTTGGATTATTCTTCCATTTTTATCGTGCACCGAAGGATGCTTTTGTGGTAACCTTGGTCTTCTTGTTTACCGGATTGGCCATTGTTGTTTATCTGAACCAGAAACCTTACGAACCACGTGAACGCGATTATGCCTACGCAGGTTCCTTCTATTTCTTCGCAATTTGGATTGGCTTGGGTGTATTGGCACTGTATGATGCCTTTACTTCTTGGGGAAAAACTGAATGGAAAAAACTTGGAGCTGCGGCTGGAGTTGGCTTGGCCTTTTTTGCCATTCTTGATATCAATTCCACAGTTTCAATGCCAAATGCCCTTTCTTGGTTAGTGATTGCAGGTATTGGAGGAGCGGTTTTATTTTTAATGTCTCTTTTGAAGAAAGTACTCAAAACCGAAGCTCAAGGTGCTATCGTTGCCGGGTTGTTCGGTTTGTTTGTGCCAATTATCATGGGAATGCAAGGTTGGGACGATCACGACAGAAGTTTGAAAACTACGGCCCACGACTTGGCATTGAATTACTTGAATTCTTGTGAGAAAAACGGTATTCTTTTCACCAATGGTGATAATGATACATTCCCGCTGTGGTATATGCAGGAGGTAGAAGGACAACGTACCGATGTTCGCGTTTGTAACCTCTCTTTAATGCAAACAGACTGGTATACCGAGCAAATGAAAATGAAGGCATACGATTCAGATCCTTTGCCGATCAAATTCCGTGAGGATCAAACCTTGATGTATGCTGGTAATACCGATCAAGTACTCTTCGTCGATTTGTTGGATTTGTACTATTCAGGTGCTAGCCAGCAAATGAGAGAAGCTGTTTTGGACATGCGCATTCAGGCGAATCAACCGCAAATTGAAGCAAGCTTGTTGACACTTCAAGGAACCATGAATGTGATCTTGCCTGCCTTTACAGACGGTCAAGGAGCAAAACCTGGTCGATTGGATCTATTGAAACGAGCAGTTGCCGGTGGAACTGGTGCAAGTTTGAAAGAAAAATTGAACAATATCTATACGGCTGCAACGCAGATTTTCTCTGACATTCAAACGAGAAGAATTGAGGTAAGTAATCAAGATCAAATTCAACAATTCCAAAAGGCCTTGCAGAACTTTGAATCGACATGGTCGTACACAGATCTGCAAGAGGCAATGGCCTTTGTTCGCAACGACGACAATATGTTGAGACAAGATGGAGGCGTTCTATTGCGCGTTTTCCCTTCCAAAGGATTTGTGATGAAGGTCAATAAGGCAAATGCGATTGCCTCTGGAGTTATTACCAAGGAAGAAGGCAAAGATTTGTTAGACGAAATTCGCTTCAGCTTCACAGCTCGAGGGTTGACTCGTGAACAAGTCATGATGTTGGATGTAATGGCCAACAACGATTGGAAACGAGGTATATACTATTCTTCACCTGGAGGGTCTGAAGTAGCAATGGCTCTTTACCAAGGACGTTACTTGAAACAAAACGGTTTGGCTTATGAATTGTCGCCATTGGCCGATACACAAGTACCGTTGCACATGGATAAAATGTACAAGAACTTGATGGAGAAGTACAAGTATGGAGCGATGGAGAACCCGGATGTTTTGACGGATTATTATGCTCGTCGTCATACTTCTCAATATCGTCAAACCTTTGAAGTATTGGCAGATCAATACTTGCGCAAGGCTTCAGAAGCGGCTGAAATTAAAGAGCGCGGCATGCCAATAATCGATGCTTATCGCCAAAGAGGGCAAGTAGCTGAGGCAGATCGCTTCGAGTATATTTTGAATAATGCAGACAAAATTATTTCGGAGTCGAAAGACAAAGCCAAGAAACTCTTGTTGAAGTCACTTGCTGAAATGCCAGCAGAGATTGTAATCGATAACGGTGAGCCAGGACAAGGAAGTGCTCGATACAACATCGAAGGTCAGCCGGTGCCATCTATGACTGATGGAAGTTTACAGCACTATGTAGCCATGCTATACGAAGCAGGAGCGAAGAAAGAAGCCAATAAATTGGCGAAAGAATTGGCTCGCCAGTATGAAAGTATTGTAGAATACTTCTTGACTTCGAATCCGAAGATTGCCTTCAATACGGAGAACACAAAAGACTGGTTTGCAGCGATGGATTCTTACTTCCAAATGGCGCAAGCGGCTCAAGATCCTACCACAGGTGATCCAAATGGAGCGATTTCAATGCATATGAAAAAGCAATTGGAAGCTTGGTATAAATCAGACTTCCCAACGCTTTACAACAAGGCAGAGGCCATGATTACATCGAGCGGTGAAGCTGCACGAAGATCGGCAAATGCGAGTAATTTCACCAAGTCGTATTTCTCCACTAGAGATTATCTGGATGCAATGGCTCGTCATTATGGACTTTTGCAGGATCAAAATCAAAGTGCGCCAGGAATGAATTCGGTGGACGTAAATCAGCTGATGAACGGACAATAGTCTAACATGAGGATATACAAGACCCCACGCGCCTTGCATTCGGTTTTCCCGAAGAGGACGTGGGGTTTTTCTTTGGAAAAAAATGAAGTGTACCTCACCTTTGATGATGGCCCAAATCCGGAAATAACTCCTTGGATTTTGGATGAATTAGGCAAACATGCCATCCACGCCACCTTTTTCTGTGTCGGCGAAAATATTTTGCGTTATCCTCAGCTTTTCGAGCGAATCAAGGAGGAAGGACATCAAGTGGGAAGTCATACCATGAAACACGAAAAAAGTCCCGAAACCGAATGGTCCGTTTACAAGAAGTCAGTTAAAGATTGTGCTGCCCTGGTAGGGAATAATTTGTTCAGACCTCCATACGGTCGACTGAGCAGCTGGCGTGCCCGTTACCTGGCCAAATCCTATCGCATCATTATGTGGACTTGGTTGAGTTACGACTATGATGCTCAAGTGCCCGTTAAAGAAATTTTGGGAAGGGCTGAGAGGGAAGTTAAACCTGGATCCATTCTCGTTTTGCACGACAATCAAAAAGTGGTTCATCGCGTCAAAGAAATCTTACCTCCCTTGATCGATATTATTCAAAAGAAAGATCTAAAATGTCGAACTATTTCCTTTTAAAAATAGGCACCGTAGAGCAAGGTTCTCCGTACATGATGGATTTAACGACAGGTTGAAGATGTTCTACCAAACAAGCCATGGCGTAATCGGGGTAGGGGTGGTCGGAGCATCCTTTGATAATAACCCGCCCATCCTTCATGGGTGCTAGATCAGTTTGTTGAATCAGTTGTTTGACGAGTATCTTTTCCAATTCTTCCTTTTTACCCATATGAATTGTACGTGCATAAGGTTGTAAGGAACTTGTAACTAACATATAGGCCCAGGTTGGTACAATGGCATCTGCTGAACAAAAAACGAGTACAGCTTTGCCTTCATAGGTAGTCCAATCATTTTCCTTGATCCAGGCCCTAAAGTCTTTTTCTTTCAAAACCAGCCCGTTCCACAGTTGATCTGCGATGTCGATCAATTGAATACTTTCTGTGAGTTGATATTTGGCCAAATCCAAATTAATCAAACCACTTTCCTTTACCTTGTTAACTATTTCCTCCATAATCTTATTCCATACAAAAATACATTATCAGGCATTACTATCTTTGCGGAAATTGTTTTGAGATGTACAGGTGCAGTGCCTTTTTTGTTTTTTTATTAATTCTGACGAGTTGTCAGCTTGCTCCAAGTTTGAAAGGAAAATGGAAATTGGTAAAAATGGATTACACTCCTTTTGTTCAAACAATGACGGAAGAGGAAGCCGAGATGTTCCAAAGTCAGATCCAGAGTCACATTGATTTAATCACCAATCGTACATTTTTCACCTTTGAAGATAAGAATGTGCTTTACATCGCATCTCCTAAATCGGAAGGAGGATCTGCGGTGGATAGTGGCAACTGGAGGACCAATGAAGATTTGGATTCACTCTATTTCTATATGGAGTCGCCCGAGCGCTATTCCATTGGTTGGAAGGGTAGAGATACGTTGGAGCTGAGAACCGAGGATCGTCCCCAAAGAATTTTGACGCTTTCACGCGAACGCTGACAAGCTGTCTGCTATATGAAAAAGGCACCTTTTTTGACTACCTTGATTTTGTGTACAGACTTCATGAAAATCAATTTGGTTCAAAATTAGAGGCCATTGTTTATCCACTTCTTTTGCTGGTCGTATTGTGGATGGTTCAAGTAACCATGCACGAAACGAACTGGAATTTTGTTCGTTATGGAATTCTGCCACGTACTCCTGAGGGACTCAAAGGGATCTTTTTCATGCCTTTTATTCATTCCCCAAGTGATTGGAATCACCTGATTAATAATTCCTTTCCGATAGCCATACTAACTTCTATTGTCATTTACTTTTATCGGGATATTGCTCGCAAAGTTTTGATTTATTCTTGGTTGCTAACAGGTGCGGCGGTTTGGCTTTTCGCTGAAAGTACCACGGCTTACCACATTGGAATCTCGGGAGTAATTTATGCTTTGGTCGCTTTCGTATTTTTTAGTGGATATTTGCGAAAATACCTCCCTCTGCAGGCCCTCGCTCTCTTTGTCGTTTTTCTATACGGAAGCATGATTTGGGGAATCTTCCCGACTGAGGAGCGCATTTCATGGGAAGGTCATTTAGCTGGACTTCTGGTAGGTCTGTTTTTGGCCTGGGCCTATGTCAAAAGAGGGCCAGAGGTGCCGAAATATCAATATGAAATAGAGAAGGAGTTGGGAATTGAACCGCCAGATTACGAAGGGATTTATTGGGAGAAAGTGAGAGCCATGGAGGAAATGAAATGGCAACAACAAGAAGCAAAACGCAAGGAGGAAAAAGCGAATTCAACGGTTCGAATCGTTTATCATTTGAAATCTAACGATCATCCGGACGAAAACGCTCAATAATTTTCCCCATACCCTTTGAAATTTCCATCCAAGAATCTCCTTCGAATTCCATGCACAGATATTCGGAAGTGCCGAGAACGATTTCTTCTTCGCTCAAATAGTTGACTAGGTCCGAAATCCCAAAATTATGGCCGATCAGGATGATGTCTTTTGCTCTTTCTTCTTTCCACAAAGTTGATAACCAAGTTTTGTATGAACATAAGTACCATTGATCGTCGTAACGGAGTCGCTTGGTAATAAAGGCATTTTCAATTCCAGCATAGGTTTCACGAGTTCTTTTGGCTCCTGAACAAAGAATGGTTGGCACGTCCCATTCCTTTTTCGACAGAAATTTGTACAAAGTAGCGCATTGTCTTTTGCCTCGAGGGAGCAATTGTCGGTCAAAATCATCCCCTGTGGGCGATGCTTGATTGGTCTTGGCA
>JAOASF010000096.1 GCA_025210175.1 Crocinitomicaceae bacterium
AAAATAGTCCATCGCCTTGAAGTTCAAATTTTCCAATTCTGCTACACAGCTTTCAATATTTGAGACTTTGTAGGCTACATGATAATAGCTTACACCTTTGCGTCTCATTCGATTGATACTCGATTCTTCATTCGCAGCTTCAACCAACTCCAAAAAACAATTTGGAGCCACCTCTACGAAACACACATTCACCCCTTGGGAACTGACCTCAAAGACTTGAGAAATCTTGTCCTCGCCAAATAGCTGTTTGTAGTAGACCAGAGTTTCCTCGATACTATCTACAGCCATGCCTGTGTGGTGAAAGGTATATTTCGAATCAAGCATGTTCAATTGCGATAAAGTGTTCTTTGTTTTGATAAGTCTCAAGCTCTAAGTGGAAAGTATTTTCCTGTTGAGATCGGATGAATCCAAGCTTCGCATAGTGATCCTTAACCATGGCATTTTTAGCTGTAGGCAAGTATTCACCTTTCAGCGTCGTGCAGCCCAATTTTTTTGCTCCGTCTACCAAGGCATTTAAGACCAAGTTTTCCAGGCCTCTTTTCAACACGCGACAAGACATCAGCCAATTTTCAATCAAAGCCTCCGGTCCTTCCTTCTTAAGTACAACGATACTGACCAAACCGTAGTCGCCATAGGCATCTTTTAATTTAAAAGTGAAGGTTTGATGTTCCTTGGATGTGGAAAGTTTTTCAACCTCTTGTTCGTCGTAGCGAATTGTTCTCAAATTAAATTGGTTCGAACGCTGCGAAAGTTGCGCTATTCTTGGGAAATCCATTTTTTGAAAGGGAGCAATGGTTCCCACCATATGCAGGCTCTTTAAAAAATCACCTTCGTTTACAAAGGACATTTTCTGTTTCGCACGTTTGGATTCCTCTTGGTATTGTTTGGTTCTCTTCTCGTCGTTTTCTGCAAATGATGCCGTTTCAAAAAGATTTAAACCTTGTAAATAAGTCAAATATTCTGCTGGATCTTCGGGCAATTCAGGAACCGTTACTTCGGGTAAATTGTCGCGAACTATTTTACGTTCTACCGGGTTGTCATCCAAGAATACCATGGAATCAAAACCAATATTCAATACTGACTGAATGTAGCGAATGTTGTCTGCCTTGTTATCCCAATTGGCAACAAAAACAGCAATATCCTCCATTCTCAATACCATTTCCGGATGCTTTTCAAAAGGTTCCATAGCCGCAGCTTCCTCGTTGTTCGAACAAACAGCTAAGATGATCCCTCTTTTTTTTAATTCCTTCGCCCAACGTTGAAGGCGAGAAAAAGCCTCTCCAACTCCTAAATTCCCAACCTGTATTCCCTCGAGTCCATCATCTCCAATAATTCCACCCCAAGTGGTATTGTCCAAGTCCAAAATCAAACATTTCTTGATTTTTCCCATACAAGCCTTTATCACGTCAATCGCAGCTTTGGCTACCAGTGGAATGGCTTCCATGGAGAAAATAATACTTGTATTCACGCGAATGGATGGTGAATGGGTGAATTGTCGTCCAAAGGAATTCTGAAGGGTGGAAATATCAACAAGAAATAGATTCTTGTGACTTTCTGTCAACTGCATCAATTCTAGATTGATTTTGCGCAATTGGTATAAAAAAGAGGCGTCAACTGCATTGGCAAAGTTCCCAAAAACGCTATCATTAATTTCAGCGAAATTGAAATACAAAACCTTGGTATTCTGCTTTTGACGAATGTTGTCTATATACCCCTCGACCTTGGTCAAATGGTCTTCAGCAAAAGTTCTTCTTTCCTCGATATCCAGTTTGTAAAAGGCATCGAGGAGTTTCTCAGAAGATTCGTGAATGAGTACAAAATCGTACATTCCCTCGTTGAACTCAGAACTCGGACTGTGAATTTGTAAGGGAATTTGGTCGTAATCTGCCTCGAATAAATTCAATTGAAAACCTTCCTCAATGGCCCAGCCTTTTAAAGCCATAGCCAACATTTGAGAAGCAGAATCAGCCAAAAGAGCCACTGAACATGGTTTCAGTTCAGTAAGATCTTTCTTTAAGTTTTTCTTTAAAGAGGCTAAATCCATTGTAAGTTATCGGTTTTCTGAGGCTAGCAAAGATGGCAAAAAAAAATGGATGCAGGCCCCTAAAAACAATCAAATGTCAGCTTTTAAAAAGGCTTATTTTAGAAAGTTTTCCACGTGAATTATCGCACTCATGCCCATGGCATAAACGGCTTCCTTTGCATTTCCGCCGATGTGGGGAGTTGGAATGAAATTATCTAAATTAATGAGTTCTTGATTTTCAGGAGGTTCCACTTCAAAAACATCAAATGCCGCTTGTATGTTTTTATTCTTTAAAGCCTGAAAAAGAGCATCTTCTCTCACAATTCCACCTCTCGATGTATTGATCAGAATGGCACCCGCTTTCATCATCTTGAACTGTTCCTTGCCTATCATCCAACTGGTCTCAGAATTGTGGGGAACATGCAAAGTGATCGCATCAGCCTTCTGATATATTTCTTCTTTGGTGGCTTTTATTAGTTGATTTTCAGTAACAAAGTGTTCATCATAGACCAAATCGTTGACCAAAATTTGACAATGAAAAGGTGCTAGTAAACGAACGACTTCCTTTCCAATGTGCCCCAAACCAATAATACCAACGGTTTTACCTGAAAGTTGAAAGCCCCCATTCTTATTCCAAACGCCCTTCTTCATTTCTAGGGATGTGGAAT
Source organism: Crocinitomicaceae bacterium (assembly GCA_025210175.1). Lineage (GTDB taxonomy): Bacteria > Bacteroidota > Bacteroidia > Flavobacteriales_D > Crocinitomicaceae > UBA2040. The sequence goes on from JAOASF010000096.1 coordinate 2,692, forward strand.
AAAGATTTCGACTCAAGGAAAGCATATTCCCCAAAACCATTTCGGCAACCGAAAGTCGATTGACCCCTCCTGTCCAGCCGATTTGGATATTATTCGCCTGACAATAATCCAAGTCCACATTGTTCAAACCTACTCCGTATTTGGCAATTAACTTGAGTTGTGGAATTTGGGCTAGATTGTTGGCAGACATTTCTTCTAATCCTACGATCGCGATATCTGCATCCTGCAAATAATCAATTAATTCCTGTCCTGCGTAGCGCTTTCCTTCTAAGTTCAATACAAAATCATCGAACTTTTCATTCATGGCTTTGATCAACTCTGGATGTTTCGAAAAGGAAGGGGATGTCACTTTTATTTTCATACCAAATAGCTTAATAGGTTGGTAAGGTTTGGACTTTTCTTACAATCAATATTTTTAAAATGTATCGAATTTTCCTCGTTTTCAATGAGAAGAAAATGGGTTTTGGCATACTGTGCGGCTTCATAATCGGTTGTTGCGTCACCAATGAATAAGGTTTCGTTGGCTGACAACTTAAAACCGCTCAAAAAAGTATCACACCACTCTTTTTTCTTAATTGGCGAACCGCCAATGGCCTTGAAATAGTCGTAAATACCGAGCTCCTTCAAAATGAATTCAATCTCGTTTTGAGGGGTTCCAGTTATGATGAAACAGTTGATGTTCTGTCGTTTCAATTCCTTGAAAATGCCAGGTGCTCCCTCAATATAATCGGCAGAAATAACCTTTTCAAGTACCAACTCAGAGAACTTATGAGCCCATTCTTGAATTTCCTTTTCGTTGAGTGACACACCTAAATGCTCCTGGTGATAAAGTTTGAATTTCTCAAATCTAGAAACTCCTCCATGCAACTGGTGGTGTTCAACAACTTTCATGGCTATTTCCTTTCCAAAAGGTTCGTATAGTGCATAGAACGCATCTGATTTTACGCGTGTTGAGTCTTTTATTACACCATCAAAATCGAAGAAAATGTTCTTTAATCGCATTTTATCAAAACATTTACTGGTAAGCCATCTACCCCATCGATCCACCATGGTGAAAGAATCATTTCCGAAATTTTCGTTTGAGAATCCACTTCAGACAAGTTCATATCCTCCACGATTAGCAAGTCATGGTTAAACAAAAATTCAACGTGAGCCTCTCGCCCATGCATGCGTTGTTGATAGGAGTTTAAGGAGATTAAATCGAAACCAATTCCTTTGAGTTTCGGGAATTTATCTTTCAAAAAACCGGCAACGGATTTATGAATTCCCAAACCATAATTCCAATATTTTTCTGTCCCTCTGTATTGGGAATAATTCGTTTTAATTAAAACAAACTCAACCTCTTTATCTATATTATTTACAGTTAGATGAGTAGGTTCTATTTAATAATCACTTGAATCATTGCAGCAAACAATGCCAACTTTTTGAAACACGAAATCTTCTTCTCGATAATCATCCGATTTTTTACCATCTGGGTGAAAATGAAATGGAAAATCCATGTGTGTGCCCAAGTGTAAAGGCATGGCGATTTCGTGGTTGTTACTGGTGTCGCCGGTAGACATATTTCTGGTTTGAATCAACTTCAATCCGGCACCATTCCCATATGCAGGGGTTGAGGTTGACATGCGGTACGAGAGACTTTTAATCTTCATTTTCAGAATTTCTGGCTACATCAAGAAAACAACTGATGATCCCTTGCCCCATATCGATAAAGGGGTTCGGAGTCAAACGCTCCGAAACATCGGGAACGAATGCATAAGGTGTGTGGCGATAATGGTTCACATACCCGTCATTTTTAAGGGTAATATCAATTTCTATGTTGCTAATTTCACGAACCATTTGGAACAATTCCTTGCGTTTCAAACGTTGAGAACCCGTCAGGATGAGATGTTTACCGAAATACTCTGGTTTGTTCAACACTTGAACGCTCAATTTGGCAGCGTCAAAAGCGTGGATGTATTCTCTTGTTTCTTCACCGTCGCCAGCGTGAACAATTTTCTTTTCATGAAAGGCTTGTTTCACCAGGTGGTAGATGTAATTGTTTTCAAACTCTTTGTCGCTATAGACGGAACCGTAACGTAAAATGGTGTAATTCAATTCGTGTTTTGTGCCGTATTCTTTGATAATTTTCTCGCTCGAAAGTTTCGAAATACCGTAGAAGGAACCTTTTGTGGAAACCGCGTAAGCGCTGCTTGCATACAAGAAGTGTTGCACACCAAATTCGATGGATAATTCAAGGATGTGCATGTTCCCTATGACGTTCAATTCTATTGCTCGAATAGGATTTTCGATAGCGTCATCCAGTTTTGCAAATCCAGCCAGGTTGTAGACTATCTGAAAACGATTTTTCTCAAAAAGGGAATGCAGAGCTTCTCTGTTCAAAATATCTACTTGATGAGATCGAGCTGATTCGTTTGTTGAATCTTTCAGATCTATGGAATGCACCTCGTGACCCTCGGCTACCAAGGCATCCACCAGATAGGAACCTAAAAATCCTGCACCTCCAAAAACGGCAATTTTCATCTTAACTCAATAGTTTATCAACGTTTGCTTTGATCGTGTCACCCAACAAAAGAAAATCAATTGAATAAGCCAAGAAACTATATCCTTGATCAATTTTTGCCTGGGTAAAACTCGCATCACTCTGAATGACATGTGCGCCTTTTGTTTTCTTAGCTTCTGCACATTTGGCTTCGTAAGTTTTTAAGGCATCTTGCACCATTTCTTTATCAAACTGTCCGGGTAAACCAAAAGAAGCTGAAAGGTCGTATGGACCGATTAAGGTCGCATCGATATATTCATTCGAAATAATGTCGTCTAGGTTCGCGATTGCATCCTTGTGTTCAATTTGAGCAACTACTACGATGTCTTCCTTTAACTTGCGCTGATATTCCTCAAAACCGTAACCGTAATCCTGCGCCCTATTCAATCCCACTCCTCTTTTTCCGATGGGTGGGTAATAAATATGGTTCACAAGATTTTCTACATCTTGCTTTGAATTGACCATGGGTACGATGACCCCATCAACTCCGGCATCCAAAACGCGTTTCAAAATTACTTCATCGTTTTTTCCCACGCGAACCAGGGCCTTTTTCCCTCTGCTTTGAATGAAAGAAATAAGGTGCAAGGTAGATTCAAAATCGATGGCTGTATGCTCAATGTCTATACAAATCCAATCAATTTTTGCTTGAGCTAATACCTCCACTACTGTGATGTGTGGAATCGTTAACCAGGTTCCTAAAGTCAATTTACCTTGACGAACTTTGTCTTTAAATTTCATATTTCAATTTATAAACCAACTCAGCCAATTGAAAATCCTCCGGTTGATCAATGTCAAGTGATTCTAATTTATTGATTTCAAACATCATCGGGTTTTTCCCCAATCTGTTTTCTCCATTGTTAAAGAAGCTTTCTTTCGTAAACAGATAGAAGTTCGAGTTTTCTTCAAACAAAGGAGGTAAATCTTGTGTGTTAATCAGTTTGTTAGGGTCGTGATTTACAGCCTTGCCCTGCCCATCGTATAGACGAGTCTGCATTTTGGTCACAGTAAAAAGACTATCAAATTTCCCTTTTGCTGCTTTGAAGGCTTCAATTCCTATTTCTATACTTTCCACTGAAAGCAAGGGATTTGTCGCATGCGTTTGCAAATACAAATCCGCCTCCATTCGCGAAATATCGTTTCCAATGATTTTATTCATCGGAACATCATTTCCGCAAATCTCTTCCGGTCTTTCATGAATTTTCACCTTTGGAAATTGCAAGGCTAAATTTGCAATTTCTTCAGAATCTGTATTGATCACGACGGCATCAATTGACGGACTTTTCACCAATGTTTCCAATACACGAGTGAACAAAGGCTTCCCAGCAAAGTCTTTTAGATTCTTGCCTGGAACACGAATACTTTGTCCCTTCATGGGAAGCAGAGCAACTATTTTCACGCCTCGTTCTTTTTGAATTCTTTCCAGCCTAAAAAGGCTATAAGTAAGATAAATAAGGTACACAAACTTGCACTGATCGTGGTGTACATACTCAGTGATTCAGAGCTGTAGCGCATTTCAATTTTGTGTTTCCCTTTGGGTATTTCTATACCGCGCAATAGGTAATTTACTTTGTGAATTTCTACTTCTTTGTTGTCGATATAGGCGGTCCAGCCAATTGGATAATATACCTCAGAGAATACAGCAAATTGTTTCTCGCTGGATTCAGAGGCATACTCCATGTTCATCGGATGGTATTTCGTCATGGTTATTGTCCCTTCACCTGAATAGCTTGTAGACAATCCCTTCGCCTGATCTTTTAAGATATATGCTTCTGTGCCCGGGTTGAATTTGTTCTCCAAAGTAATACCAACCAGACGTCGGAATGATTGAAACGGGTCCATTTCCAATGTTTGTTCTGGTACAAGGTTCGTTCTACCATTGGTATCCATTACAAATACGGCTTTCATTCCTTCTGACATTCCGTTGCTCATGCCAACACTCATTGTGTCTCCACCCAATACGTATTGAATCGTTTCAGTTCCAGCAACTTTTGCAGATTTTTGTGAAGTTCCATTTACGAGTAAAGTACCTGTGCCTTGATTCGCAAGGATGAAAGTGCTACCCAGCGATTGAATTTCTTCATTAGCTGATTCAACCACTTTCAAATCTTTAACAAACCAAGCATTTCCTAGGGCTGTTGGATTCATGCGAGCAACTGGACCATTTTCACCGTTCTGAATAAAGTATTTTACATTCATCATGTCGAAAACGGAGTTGTTTGAATTTCTCAAGTGGAATTCAAACAAATTTTGGATACTTCTCAACTTCGCACCGTGATATCCACCTAAGGATTTGTGGAAATAAGAAGCTTGACTGCTCGAGAAGGCTCCATTGAAATCGAACACGCGGTAATTGGTGTTTCTATTCAGGGCCATAAAGCGATAGGAATCAATAATTCGCTGACGCAAGGCTCCAGAAGCTTCCAGTTCTGTTGCTTTGTTTTGCCCCAATTTTTCAGCCTCAGCAATTTTGCTTGCCAAACTTGGATTTGCCGAAAGCTCTTGCTCCATGATCATTTCATTCGCTGGACTAGATTCCACAGGGTACATCGCCAAACCTTTTTCTTCCCAGTATTTGTATCCCGATCCAGCATCCTGGTTCCCGAGGTATTGATTAGCGACTGGCATCAAATCGATTAATACCAATAAGGCCAAACCGCCAAAGACCAATTCTATTTTTACCGTCGAATAAAAAATCAAAGCCACCAATCCAGCAGCCACCAATACAAATAAGAAGGTGCGCATCATGGATTTTGAGAAAATCTTGGAACGTACTTCTTTCATCTTTTGAAAACCAGCTATATACGGTTCAGATTGAGCCTGAATGAATTGCTCCACTTGCGCTTGATCATTGATATTCAACCCATATTGCGCTTGCAAGGTGGCAGGATCCATTTTGATCAATTGCTGATAAAAGTTTTGCTCGATGTTGTCCATTTGACGTTGGTCGTTGGCGGAAGTATAGTTATCGCCAAGTCCAATCATCCAAACCAATAAAACGAATCCGGCAAAAGAACCAGAGGCAATCAAGAACTTCTTCTTTTGTTCCTTCAAGCTTTCGCGCTGTTTGTATAATTCATTCAAGAACAACACACCTAAAAACGGCATGGTTAATTGAATAATAACCAGGATGATTGTAACCGTTCTGAATTTGTTGTAACCAGGTACATGGTCGATGAAGAACTCTGTGAGGCCCATGAAGTTTTTACCCCAACTCAACATCAAGGCCAATATAGAAGCGGCCAATAAGCCCCATTTCAATTTACCTTTCAAAAAGACCATTCCTAACATTGCTAAGAACAAGACAACAGCTCCAATATAAACAGGCCCTGATGTAAAAGGTTGCTCTCCCCAATATACAGGTGAACTCATCACCACATTTCGTTCTTGAGAATTCATATCCACCTCCATGGCTACGTCCTCAAACTGGGACCCTGCAATTCCGAAAGAACCGCCGCCTTTAACGTTTGGTGATAGAAGTGTAAATGATTCGCCAACTCCGTAGGACCATTGTGTAATGTATTCCTTGTCTAACCCTCCTTCACTAGCCACTACGTTTTCGGATCCATCTGGTTGAATCGTCACATCGTTTCCACCACGAATGGTGTATTTGGCGTACTCATTGGTCAGCGCAATATTCGCATAATTGGTCACCACGGCAAAAAGACCAGCGAGAGCGAGCCAGCCACTGGTAATCAGGAATTTACGTATTTCCTTCTTGCGTATTGCTTCAATCATGAAGGCTATGGCAATAAAGAGTAAAAGTATTCCAAAATAATAGGTAACCTGCAAGTGGTTCGAACCTATTTGTAAAAGCAAAAACAAGGCTGTGAGTATTGCACCCCATTTCATGTTGATGCGGTAGGCCATGATGAAGGCGCCCAATGTTGGTGCCATGAAGGCGATGGCAATGGCTTTGGTATTGTGTCCAGCCTGTAGAATGATGATGTCGTAACTAGTAAATCCAAAGGCAAGGGCACCAATCAAACCAATCCATGGAGAAATGCGAAGCATGATGCAGGCCAAGTAAAAACCTATCATGGACAAAAGAACGGCCCCAGCTGGCATTTCGAAAAAGTCGAAAAACAGATTAAAGGCACTTCTTATGTAGTTCCCTGCATAGATGATTGAAATTTGAACAGATGGCATACCTCCAAACATGGAATTGGTCCAAAGTATTTCTTCTCCGTTACTGTCTCGGTAATCTTGAATTTCATGTGCCATGCCTAACCATTGTTCGACATCGTGCTGTTTCAAACCATAACCTTGAAATTGTAGTTTAAAGTAGGAAGCAACAATAATGATAAAGAGAGCAATAATGGCGAAGTGTGGCCAATTGCGTGAGAAGAAGGTTTTCAAATTCATACGTATTCCGATTGCTAAAATCGGGTTGAAGATAAGTAAAAACCTAGGAGATTAAGGGGGGAAACAGTGAACAATATTGACTATTTATCCACTTCTTCGTAGTCAACATCCTCCGTTTGGGATGTTCGTGGGCGGGAACTATTGGGGTTGATGACTTCTGTTTTGCCCAAGTTTTGAAAAAAACGCTTCTTTTCTCGGAAGTCTTGTTTTTCCTTTTCGAGTTCTTGGCGTTGATTATCCAAGGCTCTTTTGGCAAGCATTACACGGCCGATAAACTTCAACAATACATATACTCCAATGAGTATGAATACTGTACGAAAGAGCCCTGTAATGCTTGCTTCAGATATCATTAGCGCGACAAGTGCATGTTACGTTCGCTGTAGATCTTCGTAAAGAATGGATCCTTCAAGTTCTTGATGAAACGGATAGCTTCACCGGTCGACTTCATTTCAGGTCCTAGTTCTTTCTTCACATCTGGGAATTTCTCGTAAGAGAATACCGGAATCTTGATCGCGTAACCTTCTTTTTTCGGATTGAAAGTGAAGTCGGTTACTTTAGCGCCCAACATTACTTTCGTTGCGTAGTTCACATAAGGCTCATCGTATGCTTTCGCGATGAATGGAACTGTACGAGAAGCTCGTGGGTTCGCCTCGATAACATATACCTTATCATCCTTGATGGCGAACTGAATGTTGATCAATCCAACGGTTTTCAATTCAACTGCAATCTTGCGCGTGATGTCTTCAATCTGTGTCATTACGAAGTCTCCCAAGTTGTATGGAGGAAGTACTGCGTAGGAATCTCCTGAGTGGATACCTGCAGGCTCAATGTGCTGCATAACACCTAAGATGTGAACATTTTTACCGTCACAGATAGCATCTGCTTCCGCTTCAATTGCTCCTCCAAGGAAGTGATCCAACAAGATTTGGTTCGATCCCATTTCGTTCAAGATATCAACGACGTGGTGCTCCAACTCTTCCTTGTTGATGACAATCTTCATTTTCTGACCTCCCAATACGTAAGAGGGACGAACCAACAATGGGAAACCTAGATCATCTGCCAATTCCAAGGCTTGTTCTGCGCTTTCTACCACTCCGTATTTCGGGAAAGGAATACCGTTTGACTCCAACACTTTCGAGAAACGACCACGGTCCTCAGCGATATCCAATGCTTCGAAAGAAGTACCGATAATCTTGATTCCGTAACGCTCTAATTTCTCAGCCAATTTCAAAGCAGTTTGTCCACCTAACTGAACAATAACTCCTTCTGGCTTCTCGTGTTTGATAATGTCATAAATGTGTTCCCAGAATACTGGCTCGAAGTACAATTTATCAGCTGTGTCGAAGTCGGTAGAAACTGTTTCCGGGATACAGTTAATCATAACTGTTTCGTAGCCCATTTCTTTTGCAGCCAATACCCCGTGTACACAAGAGTAATCGAACTCGATACCTTGACCAATGCGGTTCGGTCCAGATCCAAGTACCACAATTTTCTTGCGATCGCTTACCTTACTCTCATTCTCGTATTCGAAAGTTGAGTAGTAATAAGGTGTTTGCGCTTCGAATTCTGCAGCACAAGTATCTACTAGTTTGTAAACTCTAGAGATACCCATTTCTTCACGAAGGTTGTAGACCTCTGATTCCAAACAGCGCAACAAGTGTGCTATTTGACGGTCAGCGTATCCTTTTTGCTTGGCTTCGAATAACAATTCCTTTGGAAGGTTTCCGATGTGGAATTTCTCAATTCGTTTTTCCAACTTAATCAAGTCCTCGATTTGCTTCAAGAACCAGATATCAATTTTTGTTTTCTCCACGATCGTCTTGAATGGAATACCCAATTTGATGGCATCGTAGATGTGGAACAAACGGTTCCAGCTTGGGTTTTCCAAACTGTGTAGAATATCATTTTGGTTGGTCAACTCACGACCATCCGCTCCTAGTCCATTGCGGTTGATTTCAAGAGATTGACACGCTTTTTGCAGAGCTTCTTGGAATGAACGTCCGATTCCCATCACCTCTCCTACTGACTTCATCTGAAGACCTAGGTTGCGGTTGGTTCCTGGGAATTTGTTGAAGTTCCAGCGAGGGATCTTTACGATAACCTAGTCCAAGGTTGGCTCAAACAAAGCCCATGTTTTTTTGGTAATTTGATTACTCAATTCATCCAAGTGGTAACCGATCGCCAATTTAGATGCGATTTTCGCAATTGGGTAACCTGTAGCTTTAGAAGCCAAGGCAGATGAGCGAGATACACGAGGGTTGATCTCGATAGCGATGATGTCTTCTTTTTCGTCTGGAGAAACGGCGAACTGTACGTTACAACCTCCAGCGAAGTTACCGATAGAGCGCATCATCTTGATGGCCATATCACGCATCTTTTGGAAAGTTGTATCCGATAAGGTCATGGCTGGAGCCACGGTGATTGAATCCCCTGTGTGGATTCCCATTGGATCAAAGTTCTCAATTGAACAGATGATCACAACGTTGTCGTTTTTGTCACGAAGCAACTCCAACTCGTATTCTTTCCAACCCAACAAAGCCTTGTCAATCATTACCTCGTGAATAGGCGACAATTGCAAACCTCTTTCTAGTAGGTTGTCAAATTCTTTTGGATCGTAAACAATGGATGCACCAGATCCACCTAGTGTGTACGAAGGACGGATACACAATGGGAAACCGAAATCTTGTGCGATTTCTTTTCCTTCAAGGAAAGACTTGGCTGTGTTTTGCGGAGCCATTCCAACTCCGATTTCTGTCATCAAGTCACGGAAGGCTTCACGGTTTTCTGTGATTTCAATCGCGTTGATGTCAACTCCGATGATTTCTACTCCGTGTTCTTCCCAGATTCCCATTTCGTCGCACTTGATACACAAGTTCAAGGCTGTTTGTCCCCCCATGGTAGGCAATACCGCGTCAATTTTGTGCTGTTGCAAAATTTTAACGATACTTTCTGGTTCTAGCGGCTCTAAATACACATTATCAGCAACCACCTTGTCTGTCATAATGGTTGCAGGATTCGAATTAATCAAGGTTACTTCTATCCCCTCTTCGCGAAGTGAACGCGCTGCTTGTGACCCTGAGTAGTCAAATTCACATGCTTGTCCAATCACAATTGGACCACTTCCGATAATTAGAATAGATTTAATGGATTCGTTTCTTGGCATCTTACCGCTCTTTTTTGAGATTCAATTAATACTTAACGTCAAATTGAGGGCAAATTTACTGATTTAAAATGAGCACAAGAAGTATTTCAGTCGGACTTTTAAACAAAAAAGGACTCATTTCTGAGTCCTTTTTATTTTGTGTATTTAAGGTATTTATCTCAATAAGTTGACAAGCCCTACATGTTCTTGTCTTTCGTCGGTATCCTTCAACAAGAACTCAATCTTGTACGTGTATACCCCATCCGGACATAATTGATTTTGACTATTGGTTCCGTCCCAACCGACGTTAATGTCTTCTGTAACAAAGACTCTTTCTCCCCATCTGTTGAAAATAGTCATGCGGTAAGTGCTTTCATCAAACCCAGAAGTCATAACTGGCAAGAAATACTGATTGGCAATATCTCCATCGGGTGTAAATGTATTCGGCACAAAGAAAATCACCTCCTCAACCAAGCCTACTTGTTTGGTCAAACTGTCCACACATCCAGCAGCCGAATAGGCATATAGGGTAATGTTCGCCGTTTGATCATCTCCAAAGTCAATGATGAAGGTTGGGTTGGTAACATCGGTTGAATAAGCACCATTCACAAACCACTCGTAACTTGTTGCTCCTATTGAATTATTCAAAGCATTGGTTACCGGAGCTGATGGCAGAACTGTTTCTGGCTCCAAGTCAAAGTCAGGTATTGGATTCGGGTCAACGGTGATGTAATCAGCCAAAGTAATCATATCGGTACATCCGTATTGGTCGACTACTGTTAAGCTAACATCGTACGAACCTGGTGCAGTATAGGTTGATGAAACGCCTGTACAGTTATTGTCTGAATCTCCATTTCCAAAATCCCACAGACAGTTCACACTGTTGGTTGTTAGGTTGTTGAAATTCACCAAAAGTGGGATACAGCCATTGGTAACATCCGAATCAAAGGCAGCGTCGATAAAGTGAACTACTACTTCTATACTGTCTGTTGCAGAACAGTTGTCGTTAGTTGTAACGGTAGCGAAATAATATCCAGACTGATTGACTGCAATATTTGGAATGGAAATCGTTTGGTTGTTTGAACTGAAACCATTCGGTCCACTCCAGCTATAATTTTCATTATTAGGTGCCACGGTGAGCATCAAGTTATCACCTCTACACAAACTGTCGTTTCCTGAAATGCTTGGTACTGGTAGTGGACTAACCGATACCGTACCTCCTGAGGTTACCAAACAAACGATGTAGTTATACAATACATTATAGTTGGTGGTAGTAGCAGGCCCTACGGTGATACTTTGAGTTGTGGCATTATTATCCCAAGTGTAAGTTCCTCCTTGTGGAGTTCCTATTGCTGTTAATGTTGCTGAGTCTCCTTCACACATCGTAACTGAATTTACAGAAACATCTGGAGCCTGCGTAACGGTTACTATGGCTGTTGTGGAATCAGAACACAAACCTAGGTTGTAAACCACTTGGTAGGTGGTTGTAGTTGCAGGACTCACGTTGTATGTTGCTCCACTATTAGTACCTGGACTCCAAGTGAAACCACCTCCTGTGGAATCGACCATAGCCGTAAGTGGAACTGAACCTCCTTCACAAATGGTGGTATCGTTGAGGGTAACAGTTGGTGTAAAGTTCACCGTAACCGTACCCGAATCAGTTGCTGAACAAGTTCCAATTGAATATACGACTGTATAATTTGTTGTGGTGTTAGGGCTAACATACAAACTATCGTTATTCGACCCTGCTGGTGCTGGCGGTGAAGTCCACGCATAAGTACCTCCTCCACTATTCACCGTAGCGATTAACAGAGCGGAATCACCCGCACAAATGGTTGCATTGTTTACGGACACAGTAGGTTGTGTTGCAACAGTTACCGTTGCATTGTCTGTGGAAGTACATCCATTCAAGGTGTA
>JAOASF010000097.1 GCA_025210175.1 Crocinitomicaceae bacterium
TCCAACAGGAACACTGTATAGATTGCTTCTGCCGGTTTTCCTGCCACAATTAAGTCATAAGCAAGTTGGTATCGTACTTCACGCAAAGCGTTTTCAAAGGCCTTGTCCGCTTTCTTCCATGAAGTTGACTCGATGACAATTTTGTTCTTTTTCAAATTCTTATAAGACTCGATACGTTGCGTAAACGAAATTCCAGAATTGATTTCTCTCGATTGATTCAACGGAGCAGATGTAAAGAAATCGTAGGGTACGTGCATGAGATTCGAGTTGAAGTAATCGGCTGTTACCTTTCGCTCGTCATACGGCAACTGAATGTAGGTAACGATGTTCAAGCACTTGTCTAGTTCTTTATCTGAAAGCCCGAGTGATTTGTACAGATCTATCGTTCTGCTGTCGGCCTCCAATTCTTGCTCGATACTTCTCGAATTCAAAGAGCTGATGGCTGACTCTACGCTGGAAACATCTTTGTAAGCATAGATGTCATACAAGCTATTAGCCTTAATACATTCTCCACGAAGCAAGAAGTAACTCAATTGATTTTCATTATCACATTGTGCGAATAGGGCAGTGGTGATAAATAATTGATCGTTACCATGAAAAACAGATGGAGTAGCGGACGAAACTAAAAAAGCCTGCTTGGAGCTCATTTTTTCTCCCATGCTTTCTTTTAAGTTCGAAAAAACACCTTGCAAGACAGTGTTCGCTTCATTTCCAAAAATGACACGGCCGGAAGCATAGATATGGTCCAACAAGACCTGTCTTCTTTTGTCCGTTTTTGCGGCATCGAAAAAATAGAAAGTCTGCGCTTGAGGATAGGTCAAAATTGCTTTTGCATCCTTTATAAATGGTGGGATTTCTCCTTTACTCTTGAGGGGTAAATTGATTTCCTGTGCAGAGCACAAGGTGGTTCCCAATAACGCAGTAATAAGTCCTGTAAGGATTTTCATAAACGCGAATAGTTATTTAGGCGACGAATATAACCTTTTGTAATCAACTTTTAACGGGTTGAAGGCAAGAAAAAAGCCACTCGTTTTTGACAAGTGGCTTTCCTTTTATTTCAAAAAGAATTATTTGCTATAATTCGGTGCTTCTCTGGTGATGGTAACATCGTGTGGATGCGACTCGCGAACACCGGCCGAAGTGATTCGAACGAATTCAGCACCTTTTAATACATCGATGGTTGCTGCACCACAGTATCCCATACCTGCTCTCAATCCACCAATGATCTGGTACATTACTTCTAGCAAGTGACCACGGTAAGGAACGCGTCCTGAAATTCCTTCAGGAACCAATTTCTTGATATCGTCTTCTGCATCTTGGAAGTAACGGTCTTTGGAACCTTTTTGCATGGCTTCAACAGATCCCATTCCGCGGTATGACTTGAACTTACGCCCTTCGTAAATGATTGTTTCACCTGGAGATTCTTCAACACCTGCGAACATAGAACCAACCATTACGATATCCGCTCCAGCAGCGATAGCTTTTACGATATCTCCTGTGTAACGAATACCACCATCGGCAATTACTGGAACACCAGAACCTTCGATGGCACGTGCAACATCGTTTACAGCCGTTAGTTGAGGAACCCCAACACCAGCGATAACACGCGTTGTACAAATAGAACCAGGTCCGATTCCTACCTTCACGGCGTCAGCACCTGCTTCAACTAAATATTTTGCTGCTTCAGCAGTAGCGATGTTTCCAACAATTACATCCAATTGTGGGTGTTTCGCTTTTACTTCTTTCAATTTTCCAACAACCCCAACTGTGTGACCATGTGCGGTATCGATAACAATTGCATCAACTCCAGCATCTACCAATGCGTCAACGCGTTCGATTGTGTCCATCGTTACACCTACAGCGGCAGCTACACGCAAGCGACCTAGGCTATCCTTACAAGAATTTGGGTGTTGTTTTACTTTGATGATATCGCGGTAGGTAATCAATCCGATTAATCGATTGTTGCTATCTACAACAGGAAGTTTTTCAATTTTATTTTCTTGAAGAATTCCTTCTGCGATGGATAAGTCAACGTGATCTGAGGCTGTAATTACATTCTCAGAGGTCATTACTTCAGCAATAGGTCGTTTTTTGTTTTTCTCAAAACGAAGATCGCGATTGGTTACAATTCCTTTCAATTTCCCCTCAGCGTCTACCACTGGAATCCCACCAATGCTATTTTCTTTCATCAAGTTCAAGGCATCTTTAACCAAGGCATCTTGAGAAAGGGTAATCGGATCGATGATCATCCCACTTTCTGAACGCTTTACTTTGCGAACTTCCAAAGCTTGTTCAGCGATGGTCATATTTTTGTGAATCACACCAATACCTCCTTGTTGTGCAATCGCAATTGCTAAGCGAGATTCGGTTACAGTATCCATGGCAGCTGCTACAATTGGCGTATTCACCTCAATGTTTCTTGAGATTTTACTTTTTAATTGTACGTCGCGAGGAAGGACTTGAGAAAAGGCAGGAACTAATAGTACGTCGTCGTAAGTTAAACCTTCACGGATTTCTCCGATATTTTTGAGTGACATGTTGAACCTATTTTTGAAATAAATTCCTGCAAATTTAGGAACAAAATTTGAGTTTATTATCACATTAACGTTTGTTGTTAACTATTGAGATAAAAAAATGCGACATTTGTTGAGAACACAAAACGAGAATCTTGCTTTACAAAAACAATATAACCTTCATTTTTAGTGTTTTGACACTACTTTTTACTACTATTTCTCATGCTCAAACTGAGGAAGAATTTATCGATACCAATCAGTTGATTCAACTTTCAGGTGTGGTGGTAGCAGAAGACAATGTGGAGCCACTTCCTTACGCCACTGTTTTTGATAAAACCATTCGAAGAGGCGTTATTTCGGATTACTATGGCTTCTTTTCTTTGGTGACGAATCCAGGAGATACCATTTACTTTTCTTATTACGGACACAAAACGACGACCTTTATTGTCCCTGACACCTTAACGGCTAATAGATACAGCATTATTCACATGATGCCGAAGGATACGGTTAATTTACCAACCGTAACTGTTTACCCTTGGCCTTCGAGAGAAGATTTTGCTAGGGCGTTTGTTGAAATGGTTCCATATGACGATGCCTTAAGAAGAGCTCAGCGCCAGCTATCGGGGGAAAGTTTAGCCTTTGCCGCGGCTCGTTTGGAAACGGATGCAGGCTTGGCAAGTTCTTTTGCGCAAAACCAGCAATTGACTCAGATTTACACAAGAGGACAAGTGCCAGTTAACAACCTATTGAACCCTTATGCTTGGGCTAAATTGATTGAAAACTGGCGCAATGGAGATATGAAACGGGAATAGTTAGTTTTCCTGAATTACTTGTATCGTACCACTATTGATTCGCTTGTTGTTGCGGTCGTACTGTGTAAATGTCAACGGTGCTCCGTCTTCCGTGTAGGTGTAAACCGTTTTCGATCCTTTTCCCTTGGCATTTTTGTAGGATTTTTCCATCAACAATAACCCCTCGTATTTGAAATATGACGCAAAACGTAGTTTTCCTTTTCTGAAATATTCGTTCGAGGTCATGTTACGCGTTTCCGGGTCGTACTTAAAGAGCGATGTCATTTCGTCTTTTTCGTTGAAGCGTTTTAATTCCACAAGGCTCGAATCGCTAGCTCTGTAAACAGTTACTTGCTTGGAGTTTCCTTTTCGCGTTTTGGTGTAGTGGATGGTTTTAAAATAGTCTTTCTCTCCTTCTTCGTAAATACAAACCATTTTTTCATTCTTCTTCAATTCGTCGCTACCCTCATCTTTACACTCGTAACGAATGCGGCTTTTTAATTCCCCCTTGCGGTTGTACATACGGGTTTCTTTGCGTTGATTGTTGCCAAAATACTCGTATTCGTACAAGCTGGACTTTTTTCTTTTTTTACCTGAGTACCATTGACTTTTAACGAGTTGTCCTTCGTTGTAACTCATTTCTGAGGAAAATTGAAGTTTGCCTCGTTTGAAGTTCTCCTGAGCCAAAATTTGATAATTGTCGTTGTAGCTCATCACCATACTCGCGTGCATTTTTCCTTTTTTGAACTCGGTTTTCTCTTGTAACAAACTGTCTCGGAAATAATGATTGCTGCTCACCAACATACGGCGATTGTCTTTCAAATGGTAGGTGCGAACAATTTTTCCCTTCTCGTTCAAAATGGTTTGTGAGCGATAAGACTCTTTTCCCTTTTTGTTGTAACCGACATATTCAATGGTCCTTCCTTTGTATTTCTCAGTAACCAAATGAGTGTTGAAAGGGTAAAAATCTGAATTAGCAAAGTAGTAAGGGATGCCGTTATTGATCGAGCCCGTGTATTGAGCTTGAACGGTGGAGTTAAACCCGAGAGCCAACAAGGCTCCCAAAAGAGAAATTCTCAACATAATAAATAGTTTTTGGTATAAGTTAAATTACACGTATCGTTACAAGGTTAATCAAAATTTACCTTGACTGAAAACACTGAGAGGGTGAACGAATAAAAAAATAGTTAATTAAGTAGTTGAAAGCCCAATAGTTGGAAACACTTACTAAAGGACTGGGTAGCAAAGACAATATTTTTCCACAGGGCTTCCCAAGGCCGAAATGTTCAAGTTGTCTGAAGCCACAGCCACATCGGTTGTTTCTCCATTCTTTTTAATCATCTGAATACTTTGACTCATCTTGTTGTAAGCCGAATTGGTGATTTTCTCACTAAAGATGTAGTAATCCACGTCTGCTGGGGAGATGCCTAAGTTTTGAATTACCAACTGCCGTTCTTGTTCTAATCGTTCTTGAGAAAAAGGTTCTTTGGCAATCTCGGTTTTCAGAAGTTTTCGGTTCACCAATCTACTCGATAAATCGGCCAATATTTTATCGGAATGGGTACACCAAACTTTAATGGCCCCCATAATGTCGAAATCATCCAAAGTAGCGAAGTGATCCAATACTTCCGGGTTATTCTGAAAATCGTCAGTTGTGACCTCGTGACTTAAAAAGAATTTTAATGCAGGAGAGGCAAAGATCTCAACGTTTTGAGACACCAAGAAGCGTGCTCTACGTATAACTTGTTTTAAGGTAAATTCCGACGAAACAACTGTTTTGTGCAGATAAACTTGCCAGTACATCAATCGTCTTGCAACCAAAAACTTTTCTACAGAATAGATTCCTTTTTCCTCCAAAACGAGCATGTTGTCCTTCACATCAAGCATTTCAATAATGCGCTCCGAGCCAATCACACCTTCACTCACACCTGTATAAAAACTATCTCTGTTCAAATAATCCATTCGGTCCATATCTAGCTGACTAGAAACCAATTGGTGCAAGAATTTTTTGGGGTAATTGTTTCGAAAAATGTCCAAACTCAAATGAAGGAAAGGGAAGTCTTTGGCCATTCTCTCCAGGAAAAATGCCGAAATTTTCTCGTGACTCACATGGTGAACAATATCGTGTTCGAGGGTGTGAGAAAAGGGGCCATGTCCGATGTCGTGCATCAAAATTGCTGCAAGTACAGCCTGTTCTTCTTCCTCTGTAATTTCGGTTCCTTTTCGTCGAATGACCTGTATGGATTTGGTCATCAAGTTCATGGCACCCAAGGCGTGATGAAAACGAGTGTGCAAAGCTCCAGGGTATACCAAATGAGTTAATCCTAGTTGCTTAATTCTTCGCAAACGCTGAAAGTAGGGATGTTCGATTAAGTCGAAAATAATTTCATTCGGAATCGAAATAAAACCATAAACTGGGTCGTTGAAGATTTTCTTTTTGTTGTTTCGACGAAGGTTCGGACGCAAATGAATACTTTTAAATTGATTTCAAAATTAAAGAATAATATACCGTATGCAAGTGAAAATCCTATGGGCTGATGATGAGATAGATGTGTTGAAACCCCATATTATGTTTTTGGAGTCAAAAGGTTATGAAGTGGCTACTGTAAACAATGGAACCGAGGCTGTAGAAATGAGTGCCGAAAACGACTATGATATTGTCTTTTTGGACGAGAATATGCCTGGAATTAGCGGTCTGGAGTCGCTTTCTAGAATTAAGGAAGAAAAGCCATCAGTACCTGTTGTGATGATTACCAAAAGCGAGGAAGAGCGGATCATGGAAGAGGCCATTGGGAATAAGATTGCAGATTACTTGATTAAACCGGTTAACCCAAATCAAATTTTGTTGACCATCAAGAAGAACTTGGATTCCTCTAAATTGGTTTCACAAACTACCAATGCCAATTACCAACAAGAGTTTCGTCAGTTGGGAATGCAACTCAATAGTAGAATGGATGCCGAAGAATGGGCTGACTTGTACCAAAAATTGGTCTATTGGGAATTGGAATTAGAAAACATTGAGGATGCAGGCATGCGAGAGATTCTCGAGATGCAGAAAAAGGAGGCCAATAATCTTTTTTCGCGTCTAATTGCCGACGAGTATGAAGATTGGATCAAGGGATCAGACGATGCTCCTTTGTTTATCCATCAAGTTTTCAAAGAAAAAATTGCCCCCATAGTGAAGAAGGAAAAAGTTTGTCTTTTGGTAATTGACAACCTTCGTTTTGATCAATGGAAGGTCTTGAAACCCATCATCGAAAAGCAATTTAGAGTTGCTCAGGAAGAAGTGGTTTATTCGATATTGCCGACAGCCACACACTATGCGAGAAATGCATTTTTCAGTGGGTTGATGCCAGCAGATATGGCCAAGTCTTTGCCGAATTTATGGTTGAATGAAGACGATGAAGGTGGTAAAAACATGCATGAAAAAGAGTTTCTTCAGGCGCAAATGACCCGTTTAGGGTTGAATCACAAGTTCACCTATCACAAGATTACGAACTACGAATCGGGAAAAAAGCTCAGTGAGCAATTCAATCAGCACAAAGACAACCAGTTAAATGTAGTGGTATATAATTTCGTAGATATGCTTTCGCATGCACGAACGGAAAGTGAGATGATTCGCGAATTGGCCGATGACGAAGCTGCTTACCGCTCGCTTACCCAATCGTGGTTTGAGCATAGTCCGTTGCAAGAGATCATTAAGAAAGTTGCCGAGCATAAAATCAAACTCATTATTACCACCGATCACGGAACCGTACGTGTGAATAATCCGATCAAGATAATCGGGGAGAAGAGTACCAATTCGAACCTTCGTTACAAGGTAGGACGCAACCTGTCGTACAACCAAAAAGAAGTTTTTTCGGTGCGTAATCCCGAAGATATTCGTTTGCCTAAAACCAAAATTTCGAGTGAGTACGTCTTCACTTCTGAGGGCGATTATTTCGTGTATCCCAATAATTACAATCATTTTGTAAAGTATTTTCAGAACACATTTCAACACGGAGGTATATCTTTGGAGGAAATTCTAATTCCGTACGTTGAACTCCATGCAAAATAAGACTGAATACCAATACGAACTGTCTGACATTCAAAATATTAGTATTGATCTATTGAATCAATACAAGAATAAGAAAGTTTGGTGTTTTGAGGGAGAAATGGGTGCTGGTAAAACCACGCTCATATTGGATATTCTAAAAAAGATAGGTATCGAACACCCTGAGGGTTCTCCAACTTACTCCTTGGTCAATGAATATGTAAGTCCATTATTGGGCAAGGTGTATCATTATGATTTGTTCCGCTTGAACTCAGAAGAGGAAGCTCTGGATATAGGAGTTGAGGAGGTACTCTACGGTAATTCTGGTTTGGTCTTGGTGGAATGGCCTAAAAAAATCGAATACCTTTTGCCCAACGAAACAATTTGGCTTTATCTTAGTATACAAGAGGACAATAGCAGAAGGCTTTCGGTTGAACTATGATTACAGATCCACAAATTATTAAAAGCCTCATGGAACAGGGGAGCCTGTTACCCAAGGAGGAAATGCTCGAAATTGCCCGTAAAAAGGGGAGTTTACACATCGGAATACCCAGAGAAACTTCCTTTCAAGAAAAGCGAGTAGCCTTGGTGCCAGAGGCTGTGAGTCTTTTGGTTTCGAATGGTCACCGTGTGAAAATTGAAACCAAGAGTGGTGAAAATTCCAATTTTTCTGATAACGATTATTCCGAAGCTGGAGCTGAAATTGTCCACAACACCAAGGAGATTTTTGAATGTGATTTAATTTTCAAGGTGGCTCCTCCTTCTGAAGTGGAAGTGGACATGATGAAGGGAAATCAAACCTTGATTTCGGCCCTTCAAATATCTGTGCAGCCAAAAGTGATTCTTCAGAAGTTAATGGCGAAGAAAATTACGGCCATTGCCTGGGATTACATTCGTGACGAAGAAGGCGTATTTCCGGTTGTTCGCACCATGGGAGAAATGGCAGGTACGATGTCCATTCTTATTGCTGGAGAATTGTTGTCGAGTTTTGGGACTGGAAAGGGAATCATGCTCGGTAGCGTTGCGGGAGTTCAACCTCCAGAAGTAGTGGTGATAGGAGCGGGAACAGTAGGTGAGTATGCCGTAAGAGCTGCGCTTGGTTTAGGATGTAGCGTAAAGGTTTTCGATAATTCGCTTTCTCGCTTGAGAAGGTTGCAAAATGATATTGGGGCTCGTATTTATACCTCTATATTACAACCAAAAGTTTTGGCAAAAGCACTGCGACGTGCCGATGTTGCTATTGGTGCAGTACGATCCTCACTAGGTCGCACACCTTGTGTGGTTTCTGAGGAAATGGTCGAAAATATGAAAATGGGATCGGTTATTGTTGACGTAAGTATTGATCAAGGCGGGTGTTTTGAAACATCTCGTTTAACCAATCACAATGAACCAACCTATACCAAACACGATGTGATCCATTACTGTGTTCCAAATATTGCCTCGAGAGTGGCCCGTACAGCTTCTTTTGCGCTCAGCAATATTTTCTCCCCCATTCTTTTGGAAATGGGAGACAAGGGGGGATGCAAGGAATTGATCATTGGCGACGAAGGTTTCCGATCTGGAGTATACATGTACCAAGGGGTCCTTACCTCCGAAGTGCTCGGTAAGGTGTTCGATTTGAAATACAAGAACATCGAACTTTTGGTGATGGGAATTCGTTCGTAATGCTCACAGCTCTAAGCTTACCTAAAACCCAATTAAGTCTTTCCAAGAAAGGAAATCAAATCTTTGTTCAATGCGTGCTGCGCAAAAAGAAACTCGTGCTTACTCCGGAAGAGTGGGTAAGACAGCATTGGATCCAATTTCTCATCCAACATTTGAATATTTCTTCTGGTAAAATCGTTTCAGAAATCGGTTTACAATACGGTAGCTTGAATAAGCGGGCAGACTTGGTTGTGCTCAATACCTTGGGAGAACCAGATGTAATCATTGAATGCAAAGCTCCTGAGGTTCCAATCAATCAAAATACCTTTTTGCAATGGTCTAATTATCAAAAAGTTTACAATGCTCGCATAGGAGTGTTAAGCAATGGAAAGGATCATTATTTAATTGACTTGATTCATTTGGAAGTTAGACATACCGATAATTGGCAAGAGTTTATCTCTTTTTATAAAACTGTTTTTTCTGAACAGATTTGACAAATGGACAGTGGGTTTTTAACATAGTTTTCTGTACATTCTATCGGATAATCCCTATTTTTAAGAAACTTCTCATCCCCCTTCTTCTATAAAGTCATGGCATTGCCGTGTGTATAATGAAACTTGGTTAGAAGAATGAGTTCCACCTTTCTAGATAAATTACCTTTCTTGCACAGAAATGTTGCGTTTGCATGGACCGTTTTCTTCGTGTCTGTGGGGCTCACTTTAGGTGCTGCTTACATTTCTGCTGGCTTTTCTGAAAAGGCGGAAAAAGAGCGCTTTGAGTTGAGAAGTCAAGAGATTTCAGAGGCGATCAACAGTCGATTGAACTACTACAAGCAATCATTAATTGGCGCTGTCGGCTTGTTTCACGCGAAGGATACAGTTACCCGATCCGATTTTAAGAATTACGTAGCCGAACTAAAACTATCCGAAAATTTACGCGGTATGCAGGGCTTAGGATATGCTATACCTGTGGATCCTCAAGAGAAATGGAATTTTGAAAAAAGAATTGCCCAAGAAGGCTTCAAAGATTTCGAAATTACACCGAATCACCGAAGAAATTTCTATTCAGCCATTTTGTATCTCGAACCTTTTGATTGGCGCAACCAACGAGCCTTTGGTTATGATATGTTCTCCAACGATTTGCGTAGAGAAGCCATGCGTAAGGCTGTAAGTACAGGAAAGTCTTCGGCAAGCGGCATCATTACCTTGGTGCAAGAAACGGAACAAGACATGCAAAAAGGATTCTTGATTTACGTGCCCGTTTTTCGCAAAGGGATTTCTGAAATGGCTACGTATGAAACGCGAATGAAACAACTGAAAGGTTGGGTTTACAGTCCTTTTAGAGGAAAAGATTTTATGCTCGGTATCTTGGGTTCAGAGGATGTTGATTACGAATTTGATTTGTTTATTGGAGATGTAAGCAAAAAGGAAAATTGCCTGTATTCTTCCTCCAAAGTTCCTTTCGAAAACCATACTGAGCGCAAGTTTTACAAGGAAATTGCCTTTGAGAATGTGGGACAAAAGTTCAATGTCTGTGTTTACAGCAAGCCCACCAATGCCTCGCTTGCCGTATTTTGGCCCATGATAATCGGTGGTTTGGGCTTGGTGATTGACATTCTGTTGTTTTGGTTTCTTATTTCATTGGAAAAGTCAAGAAAACAAGCCAAACAGCTAGCTGAAACGCTCGAACAACAGAAAAAAGACCTTGAAAATGTCAATTGGGGACTATCTCAATTTGCTTATTTAACCTCGCACGATTTGCAGGAACCTTTGCGAACGGTAACCAGTTATGTGGAATTGTTTCAACAGGATTATTCGGATCAGGTAGACGAAAAAGGAAATTTCATTTTGACGACCATTTCGAATGCAACCAAGCGCATGAGTGCATTAATCAAAGCTATTCTGGATTATTCGGCTTTGGGGAAGGCTGGGTTGATGTAATCCCGATTGAACACCAATCAACTCATGCAAGAAATAGCCATAGACTTGCAGAGTCGAATAACTTGTACCAAAACCCAACTTAATTGGAGCGATTTACCACAGATCGAAGGCGATTACACGACCTTGAAACAATTGTTTTCCAACCTCATTTCGAATGGTATCAAATATCAGAATAAAGACACGATTCCTCAAGTGACCGTTCGGTACAAGGAAAAAAGACAGTTTCACCAGTTTGAGGTGGTTGATAATGGAATAGGGATCAAGGAAGAATACCGCGAAAAGGTATTTGAGGTCTTTCAGCGACTACACACCAAAGGGGAATATGAAGGAACGGGGATAGGTCTTTCCATCTGCAAGAAAATCGTGGACCTACATAACGGTGAAATACGTGTACTACCCAACCCAAGTGGTGGATCAATTTTTCAAATAAAGATTCCGAAAAAACAACTTTAACCTAGGCCTTTTCTAACTTGAAGGCACTGGTTTGGTGAAATGTAAGATCTGGGTAATCTTGTTCAGCCATGGTCAACAAGAAAGGTGTTTCAGCCAAAAAGACTAAGTTTTCGTCCTTATCGTATGCCAAGCTGCTCAATTTGGCTCTTTTGAAGGTTTCCAATTGCTCCATGTTGTCGCTTGTAACCCATGTCGCCTTGCTGAAGTTTCTCGGCACGAAACGACAATTGGCTCCATATTCGTTGATTAAACGGTGCTGAATAACCTCGAATTGAAGCTGACCGACTGTACCAACAATTTTTCGGTTTCCGGGTTGCTGGATAAACAACTGAGCCACTCCTTCATCAATCAACTGACGAATTCCCTTGTCCAATTGCTTCGATTTCATCGGATCTAAATTTTCCAACTCCTGGAAGATTTCAGGAGAAAAACTCGGAATCCCTTTGAACATAAACTTTCCCGTTTCCGTTAAAGTATCGCCAATTTTAAAGTTGCCCGAATCGTACAAACCAATAACATCCCCTGGGAAGGCTTCGTCGATCACACTCTTGTCTTGAGCCATGAAGGAAGTAGGGTTCGGGAATTTCATTTTCTTATCGAGACGAACGTGGTTGTAAAAAGTGTTGCGTTCAAATTTTCCGGAAACAATGCGCAAGAAGGCAATGCGGTCGCGGTGTTTGGGGTCTAGGTTGGCGTGTATTTTAAAGACAAATCCAGAAAACTTAGGGTCGGTGGGTTCCTTTCTTCCGTCATCGGTGTCTCTACCTCGTGGTGCAGGCGAAATATTGCAAAATGTATCGAGCAATTCCTTTACACCAAAATTGTTTACAGCTGATCCAAAGAAAACCGGAGCCAAATCTCCTGAAAGGTATTTTTCACGGTCAAACTCATCGTAAACTCCTTCCAGAATTTCAAGATCCTCTCTCAACTCGTTGGCAGGTTCTTCCGAGATGATTTCATCCAACTTCGGATCGTTTACATCGTCAATTGAAACGATTTCTGTGGAAATTTTCGTTTTGTTGGCCGAGAAAAGGTTGATGTTGTTGTCGTAAATATTGTAAACCCCCTTGAAACGATCTCCCATTCCAATAGGCCAGGTGAGTGGGCGAACTTTGATGTCGAGATGAGACTCCAGTTCGTCCAATAAATCAAAGGTGTATTTACCGTCGCGGTCCAATTTGTTAACGAAAATGATCACTGGCGTTTTGCGCATGCGACACACCTCCATTAACTTTTTGGTTTGTTCCTCAACCCCATTTGCAGCATCAATCACCAAGATCACACTATCCACCGCCGTAAGTGTTCGGTAGGTGTCTTCAGCAAAATCTTTGTGACCAGGTGTATCCAAGATATTGACTTGTTTACCTGCGTACTCAAAAGCCATTACTGATGTGGCAACAGAGATCCCTCTTTGCTTTTCAATTTCCATGAAATCCGAAGTGGCTGACTTTTTGATTTTGTTATTCTTCACAGCACCAGCCGTTTGAATCGCGCCACCAAAAAGGAGAAGTTTTTCCGTCAACGTTGTTTTACCAGCATCGGGGTGGGAAATAATTCCAAACGTTCTTCTTTTATTGATTGCCTCTAAGTTCTTCATGTTCTCTTTTTCGGACTGCAAAGATAGGAATACCATCCGTGCTGGAAAGGTTTATGACTTTAGTTTTGAGAATAAATAAAGGGGATGAATCAATCACCCCCTTTTTACTATGTATAAAAGAATCTTATCTATTCAACATCACCGGCATCACCAACATCAGAATGTCTTCATTCTCGTTTGGATTGTTTGCTGGCGTTAACAACCCTGCTCGGCTAGGTTCGCTCATGGCCAATTGAACTTCAGGTGTTTCTAAGTTGTTCAACATTTCAACCAAGAAGCGAGAGTTGAAACCGATCTCCATATCATCTCCGTCGTAGTTACACGTCAAACGCTCATTGGCCTCGTTCGAGAAGTCTAAATCCTCAGCAGACAAAGACAATTCAGCTCCAGCCAATTTCAATTTGATTTGGTGGGTGGTTTTGTTGGAGAATATCGAAACACGTTTGATAGAATTCAAGAACTGCACGCGATCGATGGTTAATACATTTGGATTTTCTTTCGGAATAACCGCTTCGTAGTTCGGGTATTTTCCATCGATTAGGCGACAAACCAATTCAATGTCATTGAAAGTAAAACGCGCATTTGTTTCGTTGTACTCCATCATCACTTCCTCTTCGCCTGAAAGGTTTGTTTTGAGCAAGTTCAATGCTTTACGAGGCAACACGAAGCTGGATGAAGAATCCGACTGAGAATCTGTTCTGCGGTAGCGAACCAATTTGTGGGCATCTGTAGCTACAAAAATCACATCCGAAGGAGAAAACTGACAGAATACCCCAGACATTACTGGACGTAAATCGTCGTTTCCTGTAGCAAACAATGTTTTATTGATACCGTTCGAAATGATTTCACCCGCTATGCGCAAACTTTTGTTGCTGTCAATAGGAGGTGTTCTTGGGTAATCGTCAGCATTGAAACCAACCATTTTTGATTTACCATTGTCATAAACGATTTCAACGGTATACGTTTTGTCGTCGATTTTGAAGGTACATGGCTGATCCGGTAAAACCTTCAATACATCCATCAATAACTTGGCTGGAATCGCAATGCGACCTGCTTCGTTGGCCTCAACTTCCAATTGTGTCTTCATTACGTTTTCCAAATCGGAAGCAGAAATGATCAATTTACCGTCTTGGATTTCGAATAGAAAGTTGTCTAGAATCGGAAGGGCAGTAGACACACCTAGCGCACCTGAGATACTTTGCAAATGTCTTAAGAGCGTCGTGCTCGAAACAATGAAATTCATGAATTAAATATTTCAATATTCAACTAGCAAATATAGCTAGATAAAAAGGGCTTACCCCGAAAGAATAAGCCCTTAAAAACAGATTTTGTTAACAAATTATCAACGATTATTGTGGCGTTGTATTTGGTTTTTTCTTGTACAATGTTTTATCGAAGGGGAAATAAACATCACCTCGGAACAAGGGGTCGAACACGAAATACTGACATTTAACCAATTCTCCTGAAGGTAGTTGACACCAAAAACGATTGGCATCGGTGTTCACTACTTCCCCAAATTCTTGGTCGTAAAAAGGTTCGCCAGGAATGCGGAAACACTTCAAAAAGATATCTCCACCGTTTTTCTTCACCACTTTTAAGCTAGCAAAAGGCATGCTTCTTTTTACGCTATCTACCTGGGTTTTAGAAAGGGAATAATTGGGCATGTCGAAGTGAACCTTTCGGTAGTTGTTCATGTATCGAAAGATACGAGAGGTATCAATAGCCGGTAACTCTTTACCGTTTTGAAAAACTTGAAAGTTGAAACCTTCATGCTTGATGCTGAAGCTTCGTGCGGGATCTTCGTAGTTTTTGTATTCGACACGTTTGATTTGATCTACACTTAAAGCCATAATTTCTGTGCATCTCCATTTTCTGGAATCGGCAAAAAATCGCGGTTCGATAATTCCGTTGAATCCTTTGATTTTCATCAAAACAGGCAAGTCGCTTTTTCCTTCTTCAGAATCGAGTAACATAACCTGTCCGTAGTGGTCTGGAGTAGGGGTACCTATGTACCAAGTCTTTGACCAATCTCCATCTTGATAAATCTCCCCGTTCTTGGCTTGAGCGGAGAGGATTTTCATGGGTTGTTCTCGTGAATTTTCGGTGATGTACCCCTTGAATTCCACGTTGTGAATGGTTTCCAACATGGTGTGTACCAATTCTTGAACAATACACCCACCATCTTTGTCGACCCACTGTTTGCCTTCGCGACGAATCTCAAAAGTCATTCCGTTGGGTTCAGAAATTATCATGCGGTCGATACTTGCCGTGTCTTCAATAGCGAAGGAAATCAACTCGGACATGGACTTTCCTTTGTTGTCCATGAGCGTGGAAACATACCAGCTCAATCCGGCTACCACAGCTACCGCGGCAATTAGTGCGATCAGTTTCTTTTTTTGCATAGGTTTAATTTTATCGTGCGTATTTCTTTTTACGGATGTAGAACATTCCCAGTGCCAAAAGCAAAACGACAAGGTTCGGTAAAACGAGATTGAGCGTCCTGTAGAAACCTGCGCTCGTCATCACTTTTTCTTTGTCGATTTTGTGTAAGTCAATTTGTCTAGATCGTATATCCAATACACTGTTGTCGCCCATCATATAATCCACCGTATTCTGAAAAAATTCTTGGTTTCCATAGAAAATACGGATACCGATTTCGAACAATTTTGGATCAAAACGCAAGTCGTTGTATGGTTTTGGTCGATACATATACCCCTGACCATTGGTCGCTAGGGTGGAGTCGTAGTCGTTTTTTATAAAGCTTCCGTTTCCAACCAAAAAGACCTTTCCTTCCTTGGTGCTTTTATCGGTAAAGCGAGAGTCTGGATTCTTGGCAAATTCCTCGTTCAAGCGGTTCTTGAAATAGGAATTGAAATATCCTTCAACCAAACCTGCCACGCAAATCTTGTTGTTTTCATCTTCTGGATTGGCAGCAAAACGAGGGTTATCACCGTAAGTCATGGGCATTCCCAGACTCAACATTGGCGCCATTCCCGAACGCATACTATTGGTAGAAGAAGTGAGGACGGGTGTTTTTGCCACATTGGCCACGTCCACAAATTGAATCTCCGAAACGTACTCCAAACTAACGGGCTCCAGGTTTCTTGAAATTGGATGGGAGGTAGGTGTTGCAAGAACGTGATAGTACCAAGGCATCACTGCTTGTTTGGCGGTTGGAACCAACTTCGGTGCACAATACGCATCGATTACATAATTGTCATTGATCTTTAAACCGTAGTCAAAAAGCATTCTCTCCAAACCTGTGTTGGTGCGAACCGTGTGTGTCGTACCATTCATCATCAAAGAATCTTCAGGAAAGGTTAGTGCGTCCATAAAACACA
>JAOASF010000098.1 GCA_025210175.1 Crocinitomicaceae bacterium
GGTAGAAACCTCCTGGCATGTCTTATCTTCAAAGACAGCAAATAGTTTCAATGGTACAGACGAAGTCTGAGGTGATCATCACCAGTAAGTTTCTTGAATCGCTTTTTAATCGGCATTATGAAGAATTGGTTCGCTATGCCTTTACCATCGTAAAAGACAACGAGTCGGCTGAAGACGTGGTTCAAAAAGTCTTTATTCGTCTGTGGGAAAAGCGATTTGAATTGCTTGAAATCGAGAATTTTAGAGCTTATCTGTACCGCTCGGTTTACAATGCTAGTATCAATCAGTACACTGCTCAAAAGAAGAAGAGTAGGGAAGATGTACTGGGGAATTTGTCGAGCAGCCAAGAGTCAGATGAGTTGGTACTTTCTCGTGAA
The DNA here is from genome assembly GCA_025210175.1 of Crocinitomicaceae bacterium. Lineage (GTDB taxonomy): Bacteria > Bacteroidota > Bacteroidia > Flavobacteriales_D > Crocinitomicaceae > UBA2040. Next base: position 378 of record JAOASF010000098.1, read on the forward strand.
TTACAAGAACAAATCAACCAAGCCCTTGAAACCTTACCTGAAAAATGTCGCGAAGTATTTGAGCTGAGCCGTTTGGAAGGACTGTCTTACAAGGAAATAGCTGAACAACAGCAGATTTCTATTAAAACAGTTGAAAATCAGATGGGAAAAGCGCTAAAACTAATGCGAATAGCTCTTTCGGCTTACTTGCCAAGTTTTGTGCTCACCCTTTTATTACATGTAAAATGGTAGAAAAGGAGTCAAATATAGACGATAAAATTGTTTCTTTCCTGAAGGGAGAGGCAAGTCCTGAAGTGGCCATGGAGGTGATGGATTGGCGGGAAGAAAACACCCTCAATCGCCTGCATTTTTCAGAAATGGAAAAAACCTTCCAGGCGACTCATTTTGGACAAAAATTTAAAAAACCGAATTTGGAAAAGGCATGGAAGAACATCCATCCGAAGAAGCAGGCCAAAGTAATTCCTTTGCAAACGGTATTGTGGGTTACCTCAATAGCGGCTTGTTTGGCGGTAGCAATCACCCTCTACTTTCAAAGTCAGCTGGAAGATCCAAGTATCTTGCAAGCAAAAGGAGACACCACAATTGAGGAAGCAGAAAGTCTCGGAAGGTTCATCGCCGCGAATGATCAGATAGACTTCCGTTTGGCGGATGAATCAAAAATTACGCTGGGTGCCAATAGCCAGGTTATTCTCGACAAAGATTTCAATACCACCTCGCGTGCTTTAACACTCATTGGAAGTGCCCGTTTTACGGTCCAGCACGATGAAACAAAACCCTTTCTCGTAAAAGTGAAGGATTTAATTGTAGAGGATTTAGGCACCGTGTTCGATATCAAAACACAAAACGATACGATAAAAGTGGTGGTTTTGGAAGGAGAGGTTCAATTGAGAAAGAATGGACAAATCCTCAATGTAGCCGCAGGAGATTCGGCGTATTACGTGATCAATAAGAAGTTGATTGAACAGTACAGCGATCAGCAACAAAGACAAGTCAAGGTATTCCAATTTCAAGGAACCAAGCTAAAGGATGTAGCACAAACCCTGAGTGATTTTTACGGTAGAAAAATTGTTATTGTGGATCAGGCAATAGAAAACTGTCCGGTTACTGTGACCTTTAAAAATGAAAACGTATTTACCATCTTGGACATCCTTTCGGAACTACTCGATGTTCAAATCAAAAGAGAAAACAACCAAATCAAGATTTATGGAAAAGGGTGTAATTAAATTACTTGCTGTCCTCTTTATTGGTTGGATTGGTATTTCGTACGGTCAAGAAATCCCGCCTTTGGAACGGACGATTTCTTTGGAGCTAAAAGGAGAAAGTAGCCAACAAGCGTTGAAAAAGATGGAGGAATTAGGCGGATATGTTTTTGCCTACCGAACCGATTTAGTATCGGCATCAGATCGACTTTCACGCAGTTATACAAACAAAAGAACACGAGAAATTCTAGATGACCTTTTCCAAGGCAAACTTAGCTACAAGGAGAAGAGCAACTATATTATTTTGCGCAATTCGGCTGAACTGAAACCTGGAGAAGTTGTCTTGGAAGGATACGTGTTGGACAAGGAAACCCAGGAGAAAATTTCCTACGCCACACTTTACGATACCGTTTCTTTGGTGGCAAGTGTTAGCGACGAGTTTGGTCATTTTACCATGCGCTGGAATGAATCTCGAGAGGTAACAATTTATGTCAAAAAAGAAGGTTATCGAGATACGATGGTTGCGTTCAAACCTGAAGGAAGAAGTGTGTTGGCGATCGAAATGGAGGCAACTGGCAACAGTGAGGATTCCACCTTGAATGCGCGTTGGTTTGATTTCTTGAATTTAACTCCTGAGCAACGAGCCAATATTCAGAATTTCAAGCAAAGGTTTAAGAAAAACTCCCAGTTTTCTTTGGTTCCTGGGGTTGGTACGAATGGTGATTTGAGTCCAGTAACCTATGTAGATTATTCGTTCAATTTGATTGGTGGTTTCAATGCTGGAGTGCGCCAATTGGAGCTGGGATTGATTTTCAATCTCGATTTTGATTCGGTGCGTTATTTTCAAGCTGCTGGTATTGCCAATTTTGTCGGTGGATACCAAGAAGGGGTTCAAATGGCTGGATTGGGCAATTTTAACCTAGGATCTTTTGAAGGACTGCAAATGGCCTCTGCCTTGAACATGGTTTATCAGGATTTTAGAGGGGTTCAACTTTCAGGTGGTCTCAACAGCACCATTGGTTCGCATACCGGTATGCAAATTGCCTCCATAGGGAACTATGCCACGGAAGGGAAGGGGTGTGTTCAATTTTCAAACTTGGCCAACGTGGGACTTCAAAACTTCTTTGGTCGACAATTTACATTCGGGGTCAATTATTTGGGAGAAAATTCGAACGCTTCTCAACTGGGTTTGGTAAACGTAAAGGCATTTTCGGGATCAGGCTGGCAGGGAGGTTTGGTTAATTATGCCGAAA
>JAOASF010000099.1 GCA_025210175.1 Crocinitomicaceae bacterium
CCCTCACCTGTTCCAGAAACTGCTGCAATGTTGATCCCTTTCTCTTCAGCCAATTTTTTCGCCAATGGAGAAGCAAAAACGCGACCATTGGAATCGGATGCTAGAGTAGTTGGCGCTGGTTTGCTTGCCACTGGAGCTGGCGCCGTAGCTGGAGCTGGCTTTGATTCTGCAACCGGAGCTGGTGAAGGAGCCGGAGCTGACTTCTCTTCTGCTTTTTCTTCGGCTGCAGCTGGTGTACCAGCATTCGCTAAAATTGCGTTGATATCGTCACCTTTTTCACCAATAACCGCCAATACAGCGTTTACAGGAGCTGTTTGACCTTTCTCAACGCCAATGTGTAACAACACACCGTCGTAGAAAGATTCAAACTCCATCGTTGCTTTATCTGTTTCGATTTCAGCTAAAACTTCACCTGAAGCTACTGTATCACCTACTTTTTTTGTCCACTCTGCAACAACACCTTCTGTCATGGTGTCGCTCAACTTGGGCATGTATATAATTTCAGCCATTTTCTGTGCTCTTCTTATTAATATTCTATGATGTAAGGATAATTCGGTTCTTGGTAGATATCCTCGTACAATTCTTTTCCTTCTGGGTATGGAGAGTTCTCAGCAAACTCAACGCATTCTTCCACTTCTTTTTTCACCCAGTCAGCTGTTTCTTGCAACTCTTTTTCGCTCATCCATTTGTTTTCTTGAATTACGCGCAAACAATGCTCGATTGGATCTTGCTCTTGCCACTCAGCTACCTCATCTTTGGTGCGGTATTTTTGTGGATCTGACATGGAGTGTCCTTTGTAACGATAAGTTCGGATATCCAACAAAGTTGGACCTTCCCCATTGCGTGCACGTGTAGCTGCTTCTTCAATCGCTTCGTGAACATCCTCTGGACGCATTCCGTTTACAATTCGAGCTGGCATTTCGTAGGAAGCACCAATTTTAGACAAGTCCTGAACGTTCGTCGTACGCTCCACGGAAGTACCCATTGCGTAGTTGTTGTTCTCAATAATGAAAATCACTGGAATCTTCCACAACATAGCCATGTTGAATGTTTCGTGCAAAGCTCCTTGACGAACAGCACCGTCACCCATGGAAACAAAAGCAACATTTTTCGTTCCCTTGTACATCTCAGCGAAAGCAACACCTGCTCCCATTGCGATTTGAGCACCAACGATTCCGTGACCTCCCATGAAGTTCACTTCCTTGTCGAAGAAGTGCATGGAACCGCCTTTTCCTTTGGAACAACCTGTTGAACGTCCGTACAACTCAGCCATCAAAACGCGAGGGTCAGTCCCCAAGGCAATTGGATGCGCGTGATCGCGGTAAGCCGTCATGTGCTTGTCTCCTTTTTGGCAAGCGCTAGCCGTTCCCACGACAATGGCCTCTTGACCGATATAAAGGTGACAGAACCCACCAAATTTCTGTTGAATATACAACTGACCTGTCTTCTCTTCGAACTTTCGAATCAACAACATGTCCTTGTACCACTTTATATAAGTCTCCTTGGAGAATTTTGCCTTTTTTGAAGCGGTCGACTTTACACTTGCCTTTGTCGGTTGCTTTGGGGTTTTGGTTGCCATTAACTTCCTTTTTTTGAATGCTCGACAAATATAAAAAGAAGATTGCTATTTCCTTTTGAGAAAAATCGTTTAGGAATGCAGGAAAGATTGTTGAAAAACTTAGGATTCAGAGGAGAACAAGAACTTGTTCGGTTTCACCAATTCGGTTTTTACGGCATACATTACGATTCCAGCTGTATTCTTAACCCCAAGTTTGGCCAAAATATTCTTTCGGTGCGTGTTCACTGTATGGTTGCTAATGAATAGTTTTTCAGCGATTTGCGTGTTGGTATACCCCTCTGCAATGAGCACGATGATTTCGCACTCTCTTTCGGATAAAGAGATTGGTTCACAGGTAAATTCTTGAAAATCGATATCCTCTACATTGATTTCAGCTCTGCGAATGGTTTCCAAGATTTGCCCACAAAAAAACTTCGAACCTCTTCCTGTTTCGCGAACAGCGGATAAGATTTCAGCAATATCACAGTCTTTTTTGATATAACTCTTTACACCTGAGCGCAAAGCATGGACCAAGGTTTGGGCACTTTGCTCGGGTGTAATGGCCAAAACATTGATTTGCGGATACTTGGTCAACACTTTCGGAATCACATCAATATCAAACTGATGAGCTGTGTAATCGATGATCAATAAATCGGAAGGGAATTTATCCAATAAGTCCATGAGTTGATCGTTGCTTCGGGCTTCGCCAACTACTTCTACATTTTTCTCTGTTTGTAAAACAGTTTGAAGTCCTAGTAGGCTTAGATCGTTGTTATCTGCAATGGCAACTCGCATTATTCTTATTTAGACTTATTTTAGATAAGCAAAGATAATAGAATATTCAATCGATGTGCTTCTTGGTTTTAGAAAAAGAGCACAAAAAAACCCCGACTAAACAAATCGGGGTTCTGGATATTTACTTAACGCATCTTAGCGCGTCCAAAGCATTTCGCGGAATTTAGGCAAAGGCCACATTTCGTCGTCGATTAAGATTTCCAATTTATCTGCATGGTATCTGATTTCGTCGAAGTGAACTTTTACTTTCTCTCCGTATGCGTGCGCTTTTTTGGAAACTTCTTCGATTTTGTTGACCTCTTTACGAGCTTCCAACATCACATCACAAGCAGATTTCATCTTGTTCAAGTGCATGGTAATTGTATTCAACAATTCGATTTGAGCTTTTCCAGCTTCTTTACCAGCTTTTTCACCCATTACATCCATCAAACCTTTCACGTTGGTGATCAAACGGTTTTGGTACTCAACAACAGCTGGGAAGATGTGGTTTTGCGCCAAGTCGTTCATCAATCGAGCTTCGATTTGAATTTTGTGAACATAGCTTTCAAATTCGATATCCTGACGAGCGTGCAACTCACGAGGTGTCAAGATGTTCATGTCTTCGAATAATTTGATCACTTTCTTGTCAGACCATACATCCAAAGCAGCTGGTGTTTCTCTTAAGTTAGACAGACCTCTTTTCTCAGCCTCTTTCACCCACTCGTCTCCGTAACCATTTCCTTCGAAACGGATTTTCTTCGACTCTTTGATCAACACTTGCAATTCTTTCAAGATTGCTTCGTCTTTTCCTTCTCCTTTTTCAATGCGCTTGTCAACTGAAGCCTTGAACAACTTCAATTGATTCGCCATAATTGTATTGATTACAATCATCGCAGAAGCACAGTTTGCAGAAGAACCTACCGCACGGAACTCAAACTTGTTTCCTGTAAATGCGAAAGGAGATGTACGGTTACGATCGGTCTTGTCCAACATGATTTGAGGAATCTTACCGATGTTCAATTTCAATTCAGTTTTGTCTTCTGGAGTCATTTTTCCAGCTTTCACACTTTTCTCGATATTGTCCAACATTTGAGACAACTGAGATCCGATGAAAGTAGAAATGATTGCTGGTGGCGCTTCGTTTGCACCCAAACGGTGGGCGTTACCTGCTCCTGCAATACAAGCTCTCAACAAATCTGCGTGATCGTGAATCGCTTTGATAGTGTTCACGAAGAAAGTCAAGAATTGCAAGTTAGATTTCGGGTTTTTCCCTGGAGCCAACAAGTTCACTCCTGTATCTGTACCCAAAGACCAGTTGTTGTGCTTACCAGAACCATTTACTCCCGCGAATGGCTTTTCGTGCAACAATACACGGAAGTTGTGCTTGCGAGCAATTTTCTCCAACAAGTCCATCAACAACAAGTTGTGGTCGTTTGCCAAGTTACACTCCTCAAAAATTGGAGCACATTCGAATTGGTTGGGTGCAACCTCGTTGTGACGAGTTGTTACAGGAATCCCCAAACGGATGGCCTCCAACTCGAACTCACGCATGAAAGCCACCACGCGATCAGGAATAGATCCGAAGTAGTGGTCTTCCAACTGTTGACCTTTTGCTGATGCATGACCGAACAAAGCTCGACCTGTCATCATAATATCTGGACGCGCATTGAAAAGTGCTGAGTCGATTAAGAAGTACTCTTGCTCCCACCCCAATGTTGCGTTTACTTTCGTTACGTTTTTGTCGAAGTACTGACAAACAGCCGTAGCAGCACCGTCCACTTCGTGCAAGGCTTTCAACAAAGGCATTTTGTAATCCAATGCTTCACCTGTGTATGAAATGAAGATGGTTGGAATACAAAGTGTTTTTCCGATTACGAATGCTGGAGATGAAGGATCCCAAGCCGTGTAACCACGTGCCTCGAAGGTATTTCTAATTCCTCCGTTCGGGAATGAAGATGCATCTGGTTCTTGCTGAACCAACAATTCACCATCGAAACGCTCGATAGCTCTACCCGGTCCAACTGGTTTGAAGAATGCGTCGTGTTTTTCGGCAGTAGCCCCTGTTAATGGTTGGAACCAGTGCGTGTAGTGAGTAGCTCCTTTTGTCAAAGCCCAATCCTTCATAGCAGATGCAACTTGATCCGCGATTTTGCGATCCAAGCGAGTTCCATTCAGGATAGATTCTTGCATTGATTTGTAAGCATCTGATGGTAAATACTCTCGCATTACCTCCAAATGGAAAACATTTTCTCCAAATACGTCTGAGATTTTTCCGTCGAACTCAACACGCTTTGGTTGCCGATTTAATACGTCTTGATACGCTTGCATTCTTTTTGTTGCCATGATAAAGAATTAAAATTTTCGACAAATTTAATCGAAAAACAGGGGGGCTTCCAAAAATTAATTGATTTTTTTCAACAACACCCCCTTAAATTAATAGGGGGTTAACAGAAATTTTATTGTTTAAAAATGGAAATCGGGTACGTTTTCAGTAGAATGAATAACAAAATAGTCATTTTCTGACCAAATGAGACAAAAAAAGAGCCCTCCAAACGGAAAGGCCCTTCTTCTTTTAGGTTATATGAAAAGTCTTTATTCTTTGATAAATCTTGTATTTACTTTTTGATCACCGGCTTGCAATTCGATCATGTACATTCCGTTGGAAAGCTCTTCTAAGTTCAATTCGGAAGTGAATGCGCTTGACAACATCAATTTGCCATCCACTGAGTAAACATTTACTCGTTCCCAATTGAAGTCAGCTCGAATATGCAATACACTCTTCGCAGGGTTTGGATAAATAACCCAATCTTGGTTCACCAACTCAACGATTCCAGCTGTCATGTTTTTATTAACAGTAGTATTCGTGATAATGGCTGGATTCCAATCAAAGTAGATGTACGCCGTATTGGTAATAGTCGTTCCGATACCATTTCCAACGTTCTCTTTGATACGGTAGCGCAATTCACCGTGAGAGTCTGGTTCATTCGTCGTGCTGTCTGGCAACCAAATTCCAGGGAAATTGAATTTCATAACTCCCCCACCCAAGTCGATAACTTGAATGTTATGTGAAGCATCCAACAATTCGAAGGTCGACAAATCCAAAAGTGGACTCAAGGTGTCAATAATATATATGTCTTGTGCAGGAGCTGTTCCTGTGTTCTGGAAACGAATACGGTATTCTAACAAATCTTGAACTCCTGGATCGATGATTTCAGGTGAGTAAACTGTTTTGTCATTCGGGTCATATGAATTCCCCAATATCATCATGAGTGTATCTTGATTATTGGTGGAATCACAATCGTTCACATTACCCAAAGGCGTAATGGTTGCAGAATAATGATGCATGGTTCCGGATGGTAAGCCACTTGGTACAAAGAAAGAAATGACATCTTGCTGATAGAAAGAAGAACTATTGTTGTTCAATGTCCACTCCACCGTATTTCCTGTTATGGTATAGGATTGATTTTGGAAAGTACTGGTGTTAGGTGTTACCCCTGCCGGATAGGTAAGAGTTAACTTATATGGACCTACAGGAGAAAAACCATAATTGCCCCACTTCAACTTGATATAATTGTTTTGATTTTGATAGTAGCCAATCCTAGGCGACTCTTCGGTATGCAATTCGGCACAGCCTGTTCCTCCCAAACCACAATTAATTGGATAATAGGCCAAACCGTTCGAATCACAATCTGTGGAAACGGTGAGTGCACTTACATTGGAAGAGTATCCGTGTTGATTCAACCACGACTGACTAACTTGAATTACCACATTATTCGGCAAATTCGGATTCATGTAGGTAAACAGTCCATTGGCATTGGAATATACGATCACATTGTTTCCTCCGGCAGAATTTGTATAAATGGTTACAGGTACTTGAGGCAAGACATTTTCCGTTGAATCCATTACTCCGTTTCCATTGGCATCGCAAAATACGATCCCCTTAACACATCGATCTTGCACGTTGGCAGAATCGCAATTCACTGCAAACGGGATAGCGAAGAAGCTAGTGGAATCACAAATGGTATTGGTGGTCGTATGTGTATTGTTGGGCAGGTAGTATCCATTTTGACTCAACCACTGAGCATTTACGGTCACCGTGGCTGGCCCTTGATTGGCATTGGGA
>JAOASF010000100.1 GCA_025210175.1 Crocinitomicaceae bacterium
GAAACGTTCAATGGAATATCTGGAGAATCGATCACACCGTGCAACAAGGTTAAAAACTCAGGAACGATTTGCTCAACACTATCTGTAATGAAAACTTGGTTACAGTACAGATTGATTTTGTTACGTTGAACTTCGATGTTTTCCTTGATTTTTGGAAAATAAAGTATCCCCGTCAAGTTAAATGGGTAGTCCACATTCAAGTGAATATGGAACAAAGGTTGATCCATTGACATTGGGTACAACTCTCGGTAGAAAGAATCGTAATCTTCTTGCGTCAGATCCACAGGAGTTTTGTTCCATGCTGGAGACGGATTGTTTACTTGATTTTCAACCTCTACGGCTACTCTTTTTATTTTGCCGTTTTCATCCTTTTCTCCAGTCGGACTATCTTGATATTCTGTCTTGGTCCCAAAAAACACCGGAGTTGGCAAGAACTTACAGTACTTATCCAAGATTCCTTGAATGCGAGCTTTTTCTAAAAACTCCTCCGAGTCTTCAGCAATGTGCAATACAATTTCGGTCCCTCTTTCAGCCTTTTCAATTTCCGTAATATTAAAGGTAGGCGTACCATCACTCTCCCATTGAACTGCTTGAGCTCCTTCTTGATGGGATAAAGTCTTGATTTGAACCTTATGCGCAACCATGAAAGCAGAGTAAAAACCTAGTCCGAAATGACCGATAATTTGCTCAGCACCTTCTTTGCCTTTGTATTTCTGAACGAATTCCTCTGCACCCGAAAAGGCAATTTGATTGATGTATTTGTCAATCTCTTCAGCCGTCATACCGATACCACGATCCTTAATGGTCAATGTTTTGTCCTCTTTGTTCAAGATAACATCCACCCTAAGTTCGCCCATCTCTCCTTTAAACTCCCCATTTTTGGAAAGTACCTTCACTTTTTGAGAAGCATCGACAGCGTTCGACACCAACTCCCTTAAAAATATCTCGTGATCAGAGTATAAGAAACGCTTGATGATCGGAAAAATATTCTCCGTTTGTACATTAATAGTTCCTGTCTTCATTTTAATTTTCAATTTTCCGTTCTCGAGTCAAGTTTTGTGCCACTCAATATTTTCTGACAGAATGACATTCGATCTTGACAACTTGACCCATTCACACCGTATTCTTACTACTTTTAGTGAAAAAAAGTGCTCTTTTATCAACTTGCCATATTGATTCTCTGCTTTTTGTTTCTGTTGCGCATTCAACCGAAAAAGATCAATATTCTCAGCAAGTGGGACTTACCTCTCGCCTTTGCCGTAAAAATTGGAGCCGGACTCTTTTTTCTTTTTGTTTATTCTCTCCATTACGGGAAAGGAGCATTGAGCGCTGATGCAGGAGATTATTTAAGAGAGAGCACCATTTTGCACCAAGTCGCCACTGTTAATTTTTGGGACTATTTAAAATTGTTGACCGGTATTGGTGAAACCGAGGAGCTTATGTATTCTTATTTGGGCAATACGAACCATTGGGATATGCTCGAATACAGCCTTCTCAATGATGCGAAAAACGTCATTCGCTTTCACAGCCTGGTTCAATTCGGGTCTTTTGGTGAGCCCTTTGTTCATGAAATTGCCGTTTGCCTACTGGGACTCATTCCCCTATATCAACTATTTGTTTCTATATACCCTTATTCCCAACTTCAACCAAGGCTCGTATTTTGGCTAATCGTTTTACTTCCAAGCACCCTATTTTGGACTTCAGGAATATTAAAAGAACCCTTTCTATTCATTGGAATCGGATTTGTACTGAGGTCACTTCTGGACAAAAACCTAAAGGTCAAACGAAAGTTGCTTTACTTTACCATCGGTCTAGTTTTTATGCTGATGTTCAAGCCTTACGTACTGATTTGTTTGTTAACAGCTCTAACCTTTTACTTTTTTACCAAGTATTTCTTTTCGAACCGCCCACTCGTCTCCTTGCTCACTTTGATGGGGTTAGGCTTGCTTATTCTACATTTGTTTCCTCCGTTAAAAAACGGTTTAATCCAGACGCTTTCGTACAAACAATTTGATTTTAGAAACATCGGTCGCGGTGGATCTCATCTCTACGATGGCAAAAGTTATTACTATGTCCCTCTAGACCAAATGGAACACCTTCAATTTTCAGAAGGAAATGTAACCGTTAAGAAACCAATTTTAGCCGAACAGTACTCCGGGAAGAACGCCAATTTCGAACCCACCCGATTATCTGCAAATTCAAACTACCAAGTTGCCTACCGCGGTATCAGATGTGAGAGCTATGTTTCGGTTACGATGATCCAAAATTCATATAGTCAACTCGTCAAAAACATTCCTGAAGCACTAAGTATAAGTATGATCCACCCCTTACCTACCGATGGTGGCTCTTGGCTCAAATATCCTTCGATGATTGAAACATGGAGCTTGTTGGCACTCATGATCTATTTGATATACCATGTCAAAAACCGAAATAAAGTCAACGATATTCTCGTTATATCGCTCATGATATTTGCGCTTTCGTTACTTTTATTAATCGGTTGGACAACACCTGTAATAGGAGCGGTAGCCAGATATCGTTTCCCAGCACAACTAGCCATAGCAATTGCGGCTATCGTTTACGTTCAACCCACAATGTGGAAAAAATATGTCTAAATACGTCTTTATTACTGGCGCTACAGCAGGATTTGGAAAAGCAACAGCGGAAATTTTTGCCAAAAATGGATTCAACCTGATATTAGCGGGACGCCGAATAGAAAGACTCCAACAACTAAAAAAAGACCTGCAAGAATTTTCTGTAGACATCCAATTGCTGCACTTTGACGTTCGTTTTGAGGACGAATGTAAAAATGCAATTCTTTCTTTGGAACCAACAATTTCCAGTCAAATTACCCTTTTGGTAAACAATGCAGGCCTGGCAGTTGGCAGAGGTTCAATTGCTCAAGGAGAAAGTGAGGACTGGAATCGAATGATTGATACCAACTTTAAAGGCCTTTTGTACGTCTCTAAATATGTGATTCCTTTTATGCAGAAAAATAAAAGTGGCCATATTGTGAACATTGCTTCGATTGCTGGCAAAGAAGTTTATCCGGGTGGAAATGTTTATTGCGCATCCAAGCATGCAGTAGACGCTCTTTCACAAGCGATGAGAATTGACTTAGTAGCAGACAATATAAAAGTGACCAACATCGCACCAGGTGCAGCAGACACAGAATTTTCCTTGGTTCGATTTAAAGGAGACAAACAAACAGCTGATTCAGTTTACGACGGATTTACTCCTCTGTATGCACAAGATATTGCTGAGACTGTTTACTTTGTAGCCACACGACCTGCTCACGTAAATATTAACGACATTGTTATCATGCCTACAGCACAAGCGAGTGCTCAGGTTTTTCACAAAACCAATTAAGAAACTAAGATGAAATTTTATCTAGCCGTATTCTTCTCAATTTTTAGCTTTATAAGCATGGCTTCTCACATTGTAGCCGGAGAAATTTCCTACCGACACTTGGGCGGAGATGACTACGAAGTAACTGTGGTGGTTTTGAAGGATGCCAATACAGGAGCCGCTTTGGATGGCACCATTAATATTACCGTTTACGAATCGGTGGTAGACACACTTTTTGCCTTGTACAATGCACCCTTGGTAACCGATACGGTACCAGCCACACTTGGTGACCCATGTGTCATTCCTCCATCGGGCTTTACGATTTTGAGAGGAACCTATATTGACACCATTCAATTACCTTTTAATTTAAATGGATATTACCTGACCTATCAGAGATGTTGCTGGTCTAGTGCTATCGACAATATAGACAGCCCAGTTGACCACGGTTTGACCATTACTGTTGACGTGCCAGGAACAGCCTTAGTAACCACTCAAAATAGCGCTGGAGCCCTTCAAAACATACCACCTTTGGTACTTTGTACTGATAAGGAATTCATCTGGGATATGAGCATTGCCAATGTAGATGCCGACTCCATTGTCTACAGCATGTGTACCCCAGCCGACAGACCCAGTAGTGCTGGTAGTGTTAATCCCGCCATTGCAGACCCGCAACCCTATCCCCTACTTCCGTGGGCAGCTGGATTTTCTGCTACCGAACCCTTTGGGACGAACGTCGTAGTTGATTTGGATCCAACTACCGGAGAAATCACATTTACACCGACGGACATTGGTTACTTCGTTGTGGCTGTGTGCGCCACAGAATACAGAAACGGCGTACAAATATGCACCAAGACCATTACTGTAATGTTTAACATCAAAGCTTGTGATAAGATTATACCTTTTACACTAGGTAACATCAATGACGGTATCCTGGCAGGAAATGATGGAGGAGGTAACAACCTAGAGGAATTGAAATACATTTCAGAAGACTGTGGGGAGCAAATTTATACCTTCCATAGAGACCTCGATACAACTGAAATCGGCTTTGAAATTTTGCTTACAGGAACTGCAACAAACGGTACAGACTATCCGTTTATTCAAGACTCTCTAGTAATGCCTATTGGTGTGAAAGACACAACCATCGTTATTAGTGGTTTGGCAGATAATTTGGTCGAAGACGCCGAAACCATATTTTTACAAATACGTTACTTAGATGTATGTAAAGGTGAGTACGATTCTACCATCGCACCTATTGTTATTTTGGACTACCAGCCATTGAACATCCAAATTCCTGAAGACAGTGTGAATTACTGTCCGGATCTGGGAGAAAAGGTAATCTTAAAAACAACCCTAACAGGAGGGATACCGCCGTATTTCTATGATTGGTATTCGGAGTCGACAGATAACTTGCCCAATACTCCGATGTTGCCGATCAATAATTATTACATTTCAGACACCTTCAACACTTTTAAAATTTCAGTGATTGATCAGTGTTTAAAAACAGACACCTCTAACATTGCATTGGTTTATAATCAATGTCCGATCATTGTTCCGAATGTCATTACCCTCAATGGCGACTATATCAATGATGTTTTTGTGATTCAAAACTTGGAGAATTACGATGGGGTACGCTTGAAAATTTTCAACCGTTGGGGACACATGATTTACCAAAACGACGATTACAAAAACAATTGGTTAGTGGAACACGAAGATGGCACTCCATTAAAGGAGGGAGTCTATTTCTATTTCGCAGAAGTAATTAATAGTACGAAATACGAGTACGACGACAATAAAAAGACGATTTACCAAGCGCAGGGATTCTTCCATGTGATCGGTCAACCGTAATCAGTCGATCGGAATTCCCTTTTCCACAAAGTACACTTTCATGACATCGATAATGGAGGCAAAAGTATTGTCGGTGACCTTGAACAAATCTTCCTCCAAAAACCATTTTACTTTGGTGATACCTTCTTCGACCTGAGCTACAGGAGTTTCATCTCCATCGTAATTGAGGGCGTACCAATACGTTTTTTTAATCTTGGGTTTACCTTTCAGTTTGTAGGTGTGATAGGTCGAACAAATTAAATGGTCAATGGTCGGGTTCGAAATTCCGCACTCCTCCTCAATTTCCCGGATGGCGCCTAAATCTGTAGGCTCCCCTTTGTCTAACTTCCCTTTAGGGATATCCCAATAACCATGACGTTTGATAAAGAGGTAGCGGTTCTCTTTTTTCACAATTCCACCAGCTGCCTCAATGTATTCGAAGGCTTCAAACATTTTGGCAAAGGCACTTTCCGGTTTTGAAGTAACCAGATAAACAGGGTCATAATTTTTAACCTTGGAAGTCCATGAAAAAACGGCATCGCGAAAAGACCGAACGTCTTCCGAGTAGATCACTACACAATTTTCGGATTCTTTTGGTGCTTCAGTTGTAATAAATAGAGCCGTGTTATCGATAAAAACTTTGTACATTTGCGCCATGATTTTTGACAACGACAAGGCGCTAAAGGTAGCTGAATTTTTACTACAAATCAAAGCGATCAAGCTTCAACCGAATCAACCCTTCACTTGGGCTTCAGGAATTAAATCTCCGATATACTGTGACAATCGAATTTCGCTTTCTTACCCCAACGTTAGAACCTATATTCGTCAGGCATACGCAGAAGCAATTTTGGAACATTACGGAAAACCCGACGTAATTGCTGGAGTGGCCACAGGAGGAATTGCTCAAGGAGCTTTAATCGCTCAAGAGTTAGGCCTACCATTTATCTACGTTCGCTCGGAGGCAAAAGGACACGGAATGGGAAACCAAATCGAAGGTTATTTCGAAAAGGGGCAAAAAGTCGTTGTTATTGAAGATTTAATTTCAACCGGAAAAAGCAGTTTATTGGCTGTGGACGCATTGAAAAGTGCCGAATTGGATGTGAGAGGATTGGTTGCCATTTTCTCTTATGGTTTTCAAGAAGCCATCACCGCTTTCGAAAATGCCAATTGTCCGTTCATTACGTTGAGCAACTACGACACACTGCTAGACCTTGCTATCAATCAAAAAGCCATTACTCCAGAAGAATTGGAACATTTACAATCTTGGAAGAGCAATCCGCGTAACTGGAACATCTAATGGAATTAAAAAGTACACCTGCAATAGTAAACGCAGATATAAAAACAGTACACGATTTTTTAATCGATGCTCGTCACATGGAGCACATCTTACCGATGGATCGTGTTTCGGAATTTCAGGCAACCCAAGAAAGTTGCTCTTTCAAAGTTCAAGGTGGTTTCGAAATCAGTTTGATTGAAGAAGGTTCTAATGGATCGAATGAGGTTTACTTGAAAGCTGGCGAAAGCAGTCCCTTTCCCTTTAAATTAACGGTGCATTTAACGGAAGTTTCGGCGAACGAAACAGAAGGGTATATTCACTTCAACGGAGAGGTGAACATGTTCTTGAAGATGATGGTTGAGAAGCCACTAACTGCCTTGTTCGAATACATGACACAACAATTGCAGTCACATTTCGCTTAAGAAAAAATAAACTGAACTTCTTTTAGGTTGTATTTCATCAATTCGCCATTGCGATACATGACCAAACAACCGTTTTCATCTATTCCTTCGATGATACCTATGAAGACCCCATTTTCGTCTTCGTACTTACGCATTTGCTGATACCCCATCAAATGCTTGTAAACTGTCGGTAATACGGTGTCAATTTGATAGCCCTCTACAGCCGACCACAATTTGTCCAATTCAAATAAAAAAGACTCCAATATGTCCATCGGCTTTACATGTTCGCCTATTTCATTGATCAAACTAGTGGCATTGGTTTCAAAGGTTTTCTGGTTCACATTCAAGCCAACCCCAATCACGCTGGCGCTAACCTTCCCGTTTTTCAATGAGTTTTCGATGAGGATTCCTGAAATTTTGCGATTATTAACATACAAATCATTCGGCCACTTGATCTCTGCCTCTACTCCTTTCTTTTGCAACACTTTAACCATTGCCAAGCAAACACAATGAGAGATGATGGTTTGTTGATCAGCTTTCAGTTTTCTGGGCTCCACATAGAGTGAAAACATCAAATTTTTACCAGGTTCCGACTGCCATGAAGCACCTCGTTGACCCCGACCATTTGTCTGCTCATCTGCCATTATTACAGTACCATGGGTGACAGAGTCCTCCTTGTGCAATTTGGCAGCATAATTGTTCGTTGAATCTACCGAGTCTAAATGGATGATTTTATTTCCCAGCATACATGTGTTTTCGGAGGACGTCATGTTGTAAAAAGTTTGGGAACAAAAATAAAATAATCAGTTAGATTTGTAAGGCATTAACAAAAGAATGACAGAAACACAAAAGGTTAAGAAATCACAGGTACTCTGCGACATGATCGTAGAAGGAATGCAAGAGAACAAAGCGCAAGATATTGTTGTTTTAGATTTAAGAGATATCCCGAATACAGTTACGGAGTTTTTCGTGATTTGCACGGGGGAGTCTTCCACACAAATAGACGGTATTACCTCTTCTGTTATTCGTCATACTCGCAAGTCAATCCAAGAAAAACCGTGGCACACGGAGGGTAAGGGAACCAGCGAATGGGTATTAATCGATTACGTGAGCGTTGTGGCTCATGTTTTTTATAAATCGGCTCGCTCGCATTATGACTTAGAGGACCTTTGGTCGGATGCCAAGAAAATTGAAATACCAAATTTGTATTAAGGATACGCAATGTCAGACAACAACAAAAAGAAGAAAAGTCCCTTCAGCATTTATTGGATATACACCATTATTGTCATTGCAATAATCGGTTTCCAATTTTACATGCAATCCAATTCGAATGCCAAGATCAATTCGCAGGCTACGTTTTTTGAATTAGCAGAAGAGGGTTATATCAAGGATGTAGAAATCGTCAACAAGGCTCGAGTTGATTTCCACCTGAACGAAGACGGTAAGGAGTTCATTGTTGAGGCCGAAAAGTCAGAATTCAAGAAAATGAAACAGGCTCTTGAAGGTGGCGGTAGAATGAAAAAATCCAACCCAAAATACGAACTAGACATTGTAGATGCGGGAAATTTTGAATCGAGGTTAAACGAAGTAAATGCCAACTTAAAAACGGCAGGCAAAACGGCCATTCCGTATGAGCCTAAAGAAGAAGTCAATATCTGGGGAGGAATTCTAAGCTTCCTATTGCCTTTGGTGATCATTTTGGTCATTTGGATGTTGGTTATGCGCCGCATGACAGGTGGTTCAGGAGGTGGTCCTGGCGGGCAAATTTTCAATATTGGAAAATCGCGTGCACAGATTTACGAAAAGGGAAAATCTACCAACGTTACCTTTAAAGATGTAGCCGGTTTGGAAGGAGCAAAAGAGGAGGTACAAGAAATTGTTGAATTCCTCAAAAACCCTTCTCGTTATACAGAATTAGGTGCTAAGATTCCAAAAGGAGCACTTTTGGTAGGGCCTCCAGGAACGGGTAAAACATTGCTAGCGAAAGCTGTGGCAGGTGAGGCTCAAGTTCCTTTCTTCTCACTTTCTGGATCTGATTTCGTAGAAATGTTTGTTGGTGTAGGTGCATCTCGTGTTCGCGACTTATTCAAGCAAGCCAAGGAAAAAGCTCCAGCCATCATCTTCATTGATGAGATCGATGCGATTGGACGAGCTCGTGGTAAAAACAATAGCTTTGGTTCGAATGACGAAAGAGAGAATACCTTGAATCAATTGTTGACCGAAATGGATGGCTTTGGGACCAACTCAGGTGTCATCATTCTTGCGGCAACCAACCGAGCGGATGTATTGGATAGCGCCTTGATGCGTGCAGGTCGTTTTGATCGTCAAATTTATGTGGACATGCCAGACTTGAATGAGCGCAAGGAAATATTTGCCGTTCACCTCAAGCCTATCAAATTGGAGAAGAATTTGGATGTTGACTTCTTGGCCAAACAAACCCCTGGTTTCTCAGGAGCAGACATTGCCAATTTGTGTAATGAAGCTGCCTTAATCGCCGCTCGAAAAGCTAAAAAAGCTGTCGAAAAACAAGACTTCTTGGATGCAGTAGATCGAATTATCGGTGGTCTTGAAAAGAAAAACAAAATCATTACCAAGGAGGAAAAAAGGGCAATTGCCTTTCACGAAGCTGGTCACGCTACCACAAGTTGGCTTTTGAAATACGCTCATCCGCTTGTAAAAGTAACCATCGTTCCTCGCGGACGATCTTTGGGTGCTGCTTGGTACTTGCCGGAAGAAAGAAGCATTACTACGACGGAGCAAATCTTGGACGAAATGTGTTCTGCTTTGGGTGGACGCGCAGCTGAAGAAATCATCTTCGGGAAAATTTCAACAGGTGCCTTGAGTGATTTGGAAAAAGTTACCAAGCAAGCCTATGCCATGGTTTCGATGTATGGTTTGAACAACCGCATTGGTAATATTTCTTATTACGATAGCCAGGGTCAAAACTCATTTGTAAAGCCTTATTCAGAAGAAACAGCCCGCGTTATTGATGAGGAGGTGAGCAAGATGATTGAGGAACAGTATGTTCGCGCCAAGAACATCTTGTTGGAAAACAAGGACAAACTGACGATGTTGGCCGAAAAATTACTGACTTCAGAAGTTATCTTCAAAGAAGACCTTGAAGCCATTTTTGGAGAAAGGCAATGGTCTGAAATAGACGAAAATCCAATCCAAGAAGAAATACTTTTGGCAGAAAATTCAATACCTTCAGAAGAAAAAAAAGAAGATGGGGTTTCTGAAAAAGATATGGAACAAGATTCAAGCAGCGAGTCAGCTGAATGATTTAAAGTTCGTAACTGATTCCGGATGGATCTCCATCTATCAGTGTTCGGACATTTATTCAGCCAAAATCCGCAAACTCAAGTTAGAAGAGGAAGGAATAGAAGTTCGTGTTTTGAACCAAATCGATTCCTCTTATAATGCCTTTGGTTACATACAATTACATGTTCGAAGAGAAAAAGAAGAACAGGTAAAAAAAATACTCGATTCATTCGAATGAACAACTTAATTACTCGCGCAATAACCGGTTCTGTATTCGTTGTAGCGATCATCGCTGCGCTGTGGTTTGGAACCATATCTACCGTTCTCCTTTTCTCCTTGTTTACCGTTTTGGGATTGATTGAGTTCTACAAGCTTTTCCACCAACATAAGAGCATCGCTGTGAGCTGGAAATTTGCCTCCTTTATTGGCGTATTGAGCTTCGGTATTCTTTGTGCAACGTTCTTGGATTGGACGCCCAACATCCTTTTGTACTTTTTGATTCCCATTCTTTTTGTCAACATGTTGGCCGAATTGTGGCGCAAGCAAGAAGAACCTATTTATAACATTGCGGTGCAAATGTTAGGCTTTATCTACATTGTAATTCCCTTCTTTTTGATGGTGATGCTCAATCAACAAAGCACGCACGACATGCCTAGAGCAATTGGCATGTTTCTTCTCATTTGGACCAACGATTCATTCGCCTATTTATCGGGGCGTTTATTCGGTAAAACGAAGTTGTTTGAACGTATTTCTCCCAAAAAGACCTGGGAAGGAACCATCGGAGGTGGACTTCTAACCATTTTGGTGGCTACCCTACTGGCGTTTTTCTATAACGACAAACAAGATTTGGTTTTTTGGATCGTTGCAGCAGCAATTGTGGTTCCTTGTAGTGTTTTGGGCGATTTACTAGAATCCTTGTTCAAACGAAACTTGAACATCAAAGACAGCGGTAATATTTTGCCTGGTCACGGCGGTATTCTCGATCGCTTTGATGCGGCCATCTTTACTGTTCCTTTCTACTTTTGCTGGTCTCTATTTTATGCCTATTATTCAGGTGATATTTTGCATTTTTAACTTTTAAAAAAGCACCAATCTGCGTAACATTACGTTGTTTACTAAAACAATATTGACAATTATGAAAAAAGTAGTTCTAGCATTAGCCCTATCGTTTGGATTCGGCTTGATTTCCAATACTGTAATGGCTGCTGACAATTCTGTAAACACAGAAGTTCGTCACGACTCCAAAGAAAAAAAGGAGAAAAAGAAAAAGAAGAAAAAGAAAAAAGCAGACTCATGTACGACCAACGGAGAGAAAAAATCTTGTTGCGCACACGGCTCTGAAAAGAAAAACTAAGAAAGATAATTCAACAAAATAGGCGTCCAATGGGCGCCTTTTATTTTGTCTTGTATATTAATCTTTTATCTGAATAAAGACTGGACAATGATCTGATCCATGAATTTCATTCAGGATACTCGCTTCTTCCACTTGATCTAAGAATGACTCAGAAACCAAAAAGTAGTCAATCCGCCAGCCAATGTTCTTGAAACGAGCACCAGCTCTGTAGCTCCACCAGGAGTATTTTTCCTTCGTCGGGTGAAAATGTCGGTACGTATCTACCAACCCATTGGCAACATAGGTGTCCATTCCATCGATTTCCTCTTGCATATATCCGGCCGCCTTGTTGTAATTGGGTTTTGGTCTTGCCAAATCGATATCCTTGTGCGCTACATTAAAGTCTCCGCATACTACAACAGGCTTCTTTTTTTCCAAATTTTTCAAGTAAGCCAAGAAATCCTTGTCCCATTGCTGACGATATTCCAATCTCGCCAACGCACTTCCAGAATTGGGAACGTATACAGTGATCAAGTAAAAGTTATCGTACTCAGCACAAATAACGCGACCTTCTTTATCGTGCTCCTCGATTCCGATGTCATACGTCACCGATAAAGGTTCCGTTTTACTCAAAATAGCCGTTCCCGAATATCCTTTTCTTTCCGCCTCATTCACAAACACATGGTATCCCAATTCTTCAACAGCGTGCTTCACTTGCTCGCCTGTTGCCTTCGTTTCCTGCAAACAAATAACATCCGCATCCTCCTTTTGCATGTCGGGGATGAAGTCCTTTTTCGTTATTGCACGAATACCATTAACATTGAAAGAAATAATTTTCATAATACAAGTTTAATCAATCAAAAGGACTTAGCATATCATAGTGTAGAGAAACTCAGACTCATTAAATTTGTGCCATGCAAAAACAAAGGGGGTCCATAGACGAACAAACCATTCACGATCTTGAATTCAGCACTATCCGCGAATGGCTGACGCAATATGCCCTCGGGACAACGGCCAAAAATCGTTTGGAAAAACTGGTCCCATCCACGCATAAAGAGGAAATTGAAGAGGAGTTAAATAAGGTTTTTGAATACCTCTCCATTCGAGAACAAGGAGAAAACCTACCCGCACTTGATTTTGAAGAATTAACCGCCGAACTAAAAACGCTACCGATCAGAAACGCTGTGTTAACAGCTGAAGGTTTCATACGAATTCACCAAGCCAGTTCGTTGGTCAATCGTTTGCTGTATTTCATGGACAAACGAGAGAAGGATTACCCACATCTTTTCGCTTTGTTTAACGAGGTTGAATACACCAAGGAAATCGTTGAACACATTGAAAAAATCTTTGATAGAAAGGGTGAAATCAAGGACGATGCCTCGGAAAAACTGATGGAAATCCGTGGGAATTTGCGTTCCACAAAAGACCGAATAAACAAGAATTTCGAAAGAGAAATCCGCAAGTTGTCCAAGGAGAATGTTCTCGGCGACACCAAGGAGGCCTTTGTAAACGAAAGAAGGGTGCTCACTATTTTATCCTCTCACAAAAGAAAGATTGAAGGAAATGTGGTGGGTTCGAGCAAATCAGGTTCATTGACCTTCGTTGAACCAGCTGTGAATGTGGAGTTGAACCGAGAATACGACATCCTCTTAGACGAGGAAAGACGTGAAATTCGCGAAATTCTAAAGAAATTAACCGCCATTATCAGCTCCTATCTCCCTCTCATAGCGGCATATCAAGTATTGCTTACGGAGATGGACTTCGTGCACGCCAAGATGAAACTTGCGCAGCAATTACAGGCCAGCAAACCCAATATCAACGAAGACAACACCCTCGAGCTCATTGATGCCTTCCACCCCATTCTATGGAAAAACAACCAAGAACTAAAGAAGCCCACTTTTCCGCAGCGGATTAAGATGGATACGTTTTCCCGAATGTTGGTCATTTCAGGTCCCAATGCCGGTGGAAAGAGTATTACTTTAAAAACTGTAGGTCTTCTACAATTGATGCTTCAAGCAGGACTGCTAGTACCTGTTCACCCAAACAGCAAGTTTTTCATTTTCCAGAAAATATTGAGCGACATTGGTGACAATCAAAGTATCGCCAATGAGTTGAGTACATACTCCTATCGCTTGAAGCGAATGAAACACTTCTTGGAGATTACCAACCGCCGAACTTTGTTGTTGCTAGACGAGTTCGGAACAGGATCAGACCCCGATTTGGGTGGAGCCTTGGCTGAAATATTTTTCGAAGAACTCTATAATCGGAAAGCCTTTGGGGTGATCACAACGCACTATGCCAATATCAAATTAAAGGCGGATCAACTGCGCAATGCTGTGAATGGTTGTATGTTGTTTGACACAGAAACCCTAGCTCCCTTGTTCAAATTTAACACCGGTCAGCCTGGTAGTAGCTTCACTTTTGAGGTGGCCCAAATCAATGGAATTCCGCAAGAAATCATCGATAAGGCCAAAGGCAGAATTAACAACGAAAAACTGCAAATGGATCAATTACTCCTGGAATTGCAGCGCGAAAAAACCTATCTCGAAAAACTGAACCAAGAGCACATAGAGGCACAAGAAACCGCACAAAAGGCCTATCGCGATTACACCCAAAAGAAAACACAATTAGAAAGCAAAAGTGCGTCCTTGCAAAATACCATTGATCAAAACAATCGCTTTGTGGTACTGGGCAAAAAAATGGCTGGTTTTGTTGACCGTTTCACCATCAAGTCGCGCAAAAAAGGAGCCAATACCGAAGTACTCAACGACCTTACGAAGTTTTTGAAAATTGAAAAGACGAAGTTGGAAGAAATAAAGCTTCAAAAACAAGTCGTAAAAGCCGTCAAAAAGAAAGCCGCAAAGGCCAAGCCTGAGGTAGATCAACACCAGCGACATAAAATCAAAGAAGGATCGCAGGTAAAATTGATTAGTACAAAAAAATCGGGAACGGTGGAATCTGTGGCCGGAGATCAAATTACCGTTCTTTTCGGATTCATGAAAATGAAAGTAGACCGCAGCAAATTAACCTGGATACAATAAGATCAACGCACAGCTCTTTTGTACAAGAGATAAGCAACGATGCAAAACAGAAGATTGGGCACCCACACAGCAATAATAGTTGGGAAACCAACATTCACAGCAGATACAGCCATAATTCGCATGGCAAAAATGTAGACAAAAACCAATCCCAAACCGATGGCAATGTTCACACCTATCCCACCTCGTTTTTTTCTGGAAGCCACGCTCACACCAATAATCGTAAGAACATAAGTTGCAAATGGCAAAGACGTCCTTTGGTACAATTCGATTTCGTATTTGGTAATATTCGGAGAGCCTTTTTCCCGTTCACGTCGTATAAAATCTTTCAACTCGGAATAATTCATTGCTTCAACAATGTTCTCCCGAGCCGCCATATCGTCTACCTTAAAATCGAAGGTAAATTCCCCTTCTTTTCCTTCTATTATTTCATCGCCGTCTTCTCGACATTTGCGTTCAAAATAATCGGTCAAAATCCACTTATTGGTCCCTGAAACGTTTTTGGCGTAACGCGATTTGAGAATATAAGACAATTTGTTATCCGCGGTCCATTTCTCCAAAACAAAGTCATTGATCACACTGTCCGTTGCCTGGAAACTCGAAAAATACAGCACTCTATTGCCTGGAAACTCAGCATGGTAATCTTCCACGTGATGAGCGACTCTATAATATGCCTCTTCAAAATCCAAGCGGGCCTTGTTTGATGACGGTAAAATCAAGTGGTTCAAGATCAAGGAAATCACAGTCAGAATGGTCGCCGCAATCATGTAAGGCCTCAAAAAACGATTGAAAGGTCTCCCACTGTTCAAAATGGGAATGATTTCGGTGTCTTGCGCCATTTTGGCTGTAAACCAAATCACAGCCAAGAAAATAATCATGGAAGAATAAGTATTGCCGTAGTACAGAATAAAATTGACGTAGTACTGCGAAAATATATCGACCATGGGCGCTTGGTTGTCGATAAACTCTCCCAAGCGTTCAGATATGTCGAAAACCATGGACAGCAACATGATCACTCCCAACATAAAGAAGAAAGTGGTCAAGAACTTTCGGATGATATATTTATCGAGTATACTCAGCATTTACAGTCGATTGCGCAATTTGGGCATCATGTAGTTTTTCCAAGATGTGAACTCGCCAGCAAGGATTTTTTCACGCGCCGTTTTAACTAGCCAGAGGTAAAATCCAAGGTTGTGTATGGTGGCAATTTGCATTCCCAATGCTTCTTGAGACTTCATCAGGTGACGCAAATATGCTTTGCTATATACCTGATCGGCACCTGTAATACCATTGGGGTCAAGCGGACTAAAGTCCTTTTCCCATTTTTGGTTTTTGATATTGATTATTCCTTCAGAAGTAAAAAGCATCCCGTGTCGCGCATTTCGTGAAGGCATCACACAGTCGAACATATCAATACCCAACGAAATACACTCCAAAATATTGGCAGGTGTTCCTACTCCCATTAAATAACGCGGTTTTTCGGTGGGCAACACATTCGCTACCAAATCTGTCATAGCGTACAACTCCTCTTCGGGTTCGCCAACCGATAGTCCCCCTATGGCATTACCGATCGCATCATGGCTGGCTATAGCTTCCGCCGATTCCAGGCGCAAATCTTTGTAAACGCTTCCTTGTACGATCGGGAAAAGTGCTTGCTGATGACCATAAAGCGGTTCCGTTTGATCCATTCTGTCGAAACAGCGTTTCAACCAACGATGCGTCATGTGAATGGACTTTTTGGCGTATTTGTAATCGCACGGATAAGGCGTACATTCGTCAAAGGCCATGATGATATCGGCGCCTATTGAGCGTTGAATATCTATGGCTTTTTCCGGAGTAAAGAAATGGTAACTACCATCGATGTGCGATTGAAACTTCACGCCGTCTTCAGTTATTTTATTGGAATTAGAAAGTGAATAAACCTGATACCCACCACTATCCGTTAATATCGGTCGCTCCCAATTCATGAACTGGTGTAAGCCGCCGGCAGCTTCAATCACCTCCATACCTGGTCGCATATACAGATGATAGGTATTCCCAAGAATAATTTGCGCCTCTATTTCCTCGCGTAATTCTTGTTGGTGAACCCCCTTCACGGTACCCTGTGTACCCACGGGCATGAATATCGGTGTTTCTATCACACCGTGATCCGTGTGGAATTCACCAGCTCTTGCTTTTGACTGGCTATCTGTGTGCTTCAGGTCGAAGTGCATAAAGTTGTTGAAAAATAAACGCGGCAAAGATATTTATATTTAATGAAGCGCCCCATCTTTGCTCAAACCTTTGGTATAGATGTACTTTTCTCCAGAGCAAACGATTCAGTTTTACGAAATATTATTCATCTTTTTTTGTACGGTTGTTGGCCTTCAATTGCTCTACGTACTCTTTATTCACGGAGGTTTGCTTCGAGGGACTAAGGTGGATGAACCCATTTCCAATAAAACACCCGTTTCCATTGTAATATGCGCCCGAAACGAGGCGACGAACCTATTCAAAAACCTTCCGAGCATTCTCGAGCAAAAGTACCCGAATTTTGAGGTGGTGATTGTAAATCACCAGAGCACAGACGATTCCAAATATATCCTGTATGCCTTCCAGGAGCAATACAAACATTTGCACGTGGTTGAAATAACGAGAAACCAGCATTTGAAAATTGGTAAAAAGCTTCCATTGAGCATGGGAATAAAGGGGGCCAAACACGAGCACATTTTGGTAACGGATGCCGATTGTGTACCCGACTCCGACCAATGGCTTGCTTCCATGAGTCAGCATTTCAGCAAGAAAAATGAAATTGTTTTGGGATACAGTCCTTATCAAAAAACCAAAGGGTTTTTGAATGCCTTGATTCGTTTCGATACTGCTTGGATTGGGATGAATTACCTTGGCGCCGCTCGCAATGGTATGGGATATATGGGAGTTGGTAGAAACATGGCTTACAAGAAAGATTTGTTCGAAAAAGTGAACGGTTTTAAATCGCACTATTCCATCCTTTCTGGCGACGACGACCTGTACTTTCAAGCCATTGCCAAGAAAAATTACACCATCAACATTACCCCGGAAAGTTTCGTTTACTCTGAACCCAAACAGAACCTTGCGGAATGGATTCAACAGAAAAGACGCCACCTGTCAACGGCTCCTTACTACAAGGTTATTAAAAAACTGATGTTAGGAATCTATCCTTTCACCCTGTATTCCCTCTATCTTTCTTTTGTTATTTTGTTATTTGATGAGAAGTATCGCATCTACGCGCTTTCTGCGTTTTTGGGGCTGTTTCTAATCAAATGGCTGATTCAAGGTAAATGTTTCCGCAAGCTAAATGAGACCTCTTTGGTTCCGTTTTTACCGTTTATGGAAATCGTTTATTTCAGCCTGTTGCCGATTATTTATTACGGCATTACAAACAAAAGCAAGTTTAAATGGAAGTAAACGAAAACTTTTCCAAAAAGGCATTAGAGGATCTTGAGTTAGTAGAATTGGCGCAAAAAGGCGACCAAGTTGCCTACTCCAAACTATTAGAGCGCTATCGCGAATCCGTTTATTTCACGATGTTGAAAATGATCAAGAATGCAGACGACGCTGAAGACTTAACCATTGAAGCATTTGGCAAGGCATTCAACCGAATCGGTCAATACTCCCCAAACTTTGCTTTCTCCACTTGGCTTTTCAAAATTGCATCCAATAACTGTATTGACTTTATCCGCAAAAAGCGAGTGAAAGTCACCTCCATGGATACAGGAATGACCAACTCAGATGGAGAGGTTATTTATTTCGACGCTTCTTCCGACACCTTGGACCCTCACGAAACAATGATGCAAAAGCAGAAGGTTCACGCCATGCGCGAGATTGTGAGCAAATTGAAACCGCGTTACAGAGAATTGATCGAAAAACGTTATTTCGAAGAACTGTCATACGAAGAAATTGCCGAGGAATTAAACTTACCTTTGGGGACAGTAAAAGCCCAGCTCTTCCGTGCACGCGACTTTTTGTCGAACATGATGGAGCACCAAAAACACACTTTGTAATGTCAGACGTTCAACTCATTTTTCGTCACTTTCCCGAACTATCAGCCAAACAAAAAGAACAATTCGAAGCCTTGTTTGACCTCTACCAAGAATGGAATAGTCAAATCAATGTGATTTCGAGAAAAGACACGGAAAACTTCTACGAACGTCACGTATTACACTCCTTAGGAATCGCAAAAATCCAGGCTTTTAAACCAGAATCAGACATTTTGGATGTTGGAACTGGTGGTGGATTTCCTGGAATTCCCTTGGCGATCATGTATCCTGAATCAAACTTTACTTTGGTGGATTCTATTGGAAAGAAAATCAAAGTCGTAAATGGTGTTGCATCTGCTTTAGGCTTAACAAATGTAACCGCCATTCACGAAAGAGTAGAAAAGATTCCTGGACAATTTGACTTCATTGTAAGTCGCGCTGTTACCCAAATGCCAGAGTTTCTTCGCTGGGTACGCAAAAAGGTAAAATCCACTTCGCAACATGAATTGAAAAACGGTATTCTGTACTTAAAAGGAGGTGATTTAAGCGAGGAAATGAAAGGGATTCAGAAATTCCACCGCATGTATGACTTACATCAAGAATTTCCGTACGAGTTCTTCGAAACGAAGAAAGTCGTTTACGTTCACTAGAGCTTGTAACGCTTAAAGAAAGCGTCCCAATCCCAAATAAACAATTTCGTAATCTCATCCAAACGCTTCAAGAATAGCGGATTTGGCGCTGCCAAACGCTTGAAGTATTCATCTTGAAACTGATGCAGGTTGTACTTCGCAAAAATCGCTTTGGACATACCGTAAATCAAGTTCTTGGATGGGTGATTGATTCGGGAAATAAATTGCTGATAATCCTTCAGACGCTTTTGAAACTCAGTTGGGATAATATCATTCATCTGAGCCAACTTAACGATCACGTGTTTCTGAATCTCATTGGCATGAGTGGGATCAAAAGAGCTCTGTAACAATTGCATATTTGCGGCAAAAACAATCATCGCAAATTCTCCGTTTTGGTTCTCCGCGATTTCGGGTGATTTCACAAAAGCAGTGTCGTCATTGATCATTTCCGCCAAAACAGGAAAACTACTCTCAATGACTTCTAGGAGCCCATTAATAAAAACGTTGGCCAACTGTTCATCGGAAAGACGCTTTTTTAACAAGGAACTCAGCATATCGGATTATCTAATAGTTTTAACAAAATTACGGAAATGCAAGAGGGGCCTTACATTGCAGCCATTCCACTTTATTAACTTAGTTATTAACAAAACCACTCGCCGACGTTAAATCCCTGCTCACCTACTCTTTACTTCTATTTGTTTCTTTTAACCTTTTCGTAAAACAGTTACCCAGGTAGATTCGCTAATTTTGACAAAAATTCTGAATATGAAGCGAAATCAAATCGTCATTTTAGGTTCTTTGTTCCTGATTTTCACCATTATTTTCTTGGTTATCATCGGAAAGAAAAAGCCGAGTGAAAAGGAGATGAAAGAGGAGCAGAAGATCGTATATCTTCCTGTTCGTGTGGTTAAAAACATGGAGCGTGAAATGCAAATCGTTTCGTATGGTCAGGTACTTCCCAATGCTGAAATTGATGTAGCTTTCGAAGTACAAGGCAAGTTGGAACAAGGAAAAACGTACTTGAAACCCGGAATGTCTTTTGAAAAAGGGCAAATTTTGTATCGAGTAAACAACGAAGAGGCATTTTATACCCTAAGCAGTCGCAAAATTCAACTCGCGAACTTGATCGTAGGCATTCTTCCCGACATCGAGCTGGACTTCCCTTCAGAAAAGAAAAAATGGACCAGCTTCTTGGATGCGGTTCAACCTAATAAACTTTTGCCCGAAATTCCGAGCATTAATTCAGACAAAGAGCGTTTGTTCTTGACATCTCGCAATGTTCTTTCAGAATATTACAACATTCGCAGTTTGGAGGCACGCATGGCGAAATACACCTATTTCGCTCCGTTCTCAGGAACAGTTCTTGAAACATTTGCCGAGCCCGGTGCCATTGCCAACCCAGGATCGCGCATCGCTCGAATTGCTAAAACGAACGATTTCGAAATCAAGGTTCCGATTACTACTGACCATTTAAAGGACTACCAAAAGCAAGGTAAAGCTAGCTTCTACACAGTTGATGGAGAAAAGGTGGGAACGGGAACAATTAATCGTATTTCGGACGTAATCAATCAAACAACTCAATCGGTGGACGTTTATTATAGCATCAAACCGGTTGACAATTACAAAATCTATTCTGGAATGTACTTGAATGTTTCCATTAGTCAAAGTGCAAGTTCCGAAAGCATTTGCGTGCCGCGTATGGCCGTAACAGATAACAAAGTGTCTATCCTTCAAAAAGGGGAAGTTATCGACGTTGCGGTTCGCGTAGTCGGAAACAAACCAGATTCTCTTTACATCTCTGGCTTGAAGAATGGCGAAAAGGTAATTCTTGAAAAGGTGGAGACAGATCGCAAAGGCAAAACATATAAAGGAATCATCCGATAAAACATGAGAAATTTCATCAACTTCTTTATAAAAAGACCAATTTGGGGAAATGCGTTCATCGTCATGATCCTGGTTTTCGGAATTTTTTCGATTGCCACCATGCAACGCTCGTTCTTCCCCGAGCTGGATCCAAAAACGGTCGTTGTTTCCGTCTTCTATCCCGGGGCTGCCCCTACGGAAATGGAAGAAGGGGTTACCATCAAGATTGAACAAGCTATCAAAGGTTTGGCTGGTATCGACGAAATCAACTCCACTTCCAACGAGAACAGTGCCACGGTTACGATTAAGGCGTTTCAGGATACCGATATCGAGGAATTACTCTCCGATATTGAAAATTCAGTCAACTCCATTTCGAGCTTTCCACAAGGTGCCGAGAAACCAATTATCACCCGAATCAAATCGGGAGGAATGGGTTCTACTGTGGCCTTCGTCGGTATTGCTGCGAAGAACGATCGTGTAAAAGCGGTTGAATTGACAGATATCGCAACACAGGTTGAACGCGACTTATTGAACACAAAAGAAATCACGGAAATCAAGAAAAATGGTTTCCCAGAAAAGGAGATTTCGGTAAATGTTCGAGAGGACGACCTGCTTCGCTACCGCATTTCTCTGCAGGAAGTAAGCGCGGCCATTTCAGCCAAAAACTTGGACCTAACGGCAGGTATCATCCGCGGTGGAGTTCAAGAAATGAGCATACGTTCCAATAGCCGTGGTACGACGG
The DNA here is from genome assembly GCA_025210175.1 of Crocinitomicaceae bacterium. GTDB lineage: Bacteria > Bacteroidota > Bacteroidia > Flavobacteriales_D > Crocinitomicaceae > UBA2040. The sequence continues at coordinate 21,711 of JAOASF010000100.1, forward strand.
AAGCAGAAATTGGAGACATCGTGGTTCGCACAACACGAACAGGTGAGTCAATTCGCGTAAAAGATGTTGCCGACGTAAAAATTGGCTACTCCGAAGCATCTCAAGAATCTACTTACAACGATTTACCTTCCGTTTCCTTCCAAATTGAAAAAACGGTTGAGCAGGATATTTCCAAGATTACCGAAACCCTTCACACTTATCAAGAAAAATTCAACAAAGAACACCCCAATTTTGAGTTGGTCATTTTCTTTGAATTCAATGAAATGTTGAACCAGCGAATTGACTTATTGACTTCAAATGGAATGATGGGATTGGTTTTGGTTCTTGTGTTCCTTGGACTTTTCCTCAACATCAAACTATCTGCATGGGTGGCCTTTGGTATTCCATTCTCTTTTCTAGGAATGTTCATCATTGGATCCTTTTACGGAATGTCGATCAATATGATTTCTCTTTTTGGGATGATCTTGGTTGTCGGGATTTTGGTGGACGATGGAATTGTAATCGCAGAGAACATTTACGCCCATTTTGAAAAAGGAAAGAGCGCTCGTCAGGCTGCGCTTGATGGAACGATGGAAGTTCTTCCTTCTGTATTCTCTTCGGTTATCACAACCATTGTGGCTTTCTCTGTACTTCTATTCGTGGAAGGATTGGAAATGATGCGAGAAATGGCCTTCGTTGTTTTGGCGTGTTTGTCTTTCAGTTTGTTTGAAGCTTTCGTTATTCTACCTGCCCATTTGGCTAACAAGAATATTTTGGCAGAAGCACCAAAACCGAAGTACAGCATTAAAAAAGGATTGGTTTTCTTGTTGGTAGGTGTTTTGATCATTATTGGAGGTGCACAATTGCTTCCTTTTGCTCAAGGCAATCCACTGGCACTTCTTATGCCTTTTGCAACCTTCATTATCGGGGCCATTTTCTGTTGGCATGGTTTCTCCAAATCACCAATGGAAAACAGTATTCGTTCGAAGGCGGACCAAGGTATCAAATACGTCCGAGATAATTACTTCAATGCAGCAGTGGAAACTTTCATCGGAAGAAAAGCGAAGATGTATCGATTCACATTCTTCGTACCGATGATCATAACCATCATCACCTTTGCTATGTTTGGTTCGAAAGTTATTGGATTTACCTTCTTCCCGAACATCCCACCTGATTTCTTCAACGTGGAGGTGGCCTACAAACCGGGTGATAACAAGGAAAAAACCCAGAAGTTCTTGGATCTTGCTACGAAAATTGTGGCGGAAGAAAACCACAAAATTCAGATGGAAAACAAGGATAGTTTGATGCGTTACTACACGTCGAATATCGGTTTCACATCGAACTTGGGTCAGGCGGGTAACCATACAGGTTCCTTGATGGTCTTCTTGGATAATGAAAATTCAGACACTCCTGCTGACACCTTGATGAATCGCGTTCTGCGCAGACTTCAGGCTACTGACGAAGGAATGTTGGCTCAAGACATCTATGTCGGAGGTTTCAATCGCTTTGGAAAGGAAATTGAAATGGGCTTGACCTCTTCGGATGAAAGTAGCATTTTGATGGCCAAGGACAAGTTCAAAGAAGACATGGGAGAAATCAATGGTGTAATCAACATCAAAGACAACATGCCTCCAGGAAGATTTGAGGTCTATCTGAATATGCGTCCTCAAGCCGAAATTTACGGTTTGTCGAAAAACGAAGTTCTTTCACAAGTTCGTGCTGGATTCTTCGGGCAAGAGGCACAACGAGTTATTATTGGTACCGACGAAGTAAAAATTTGGGTACGCTTCCCACAAGAAGACCGTACGAGTCTATCTGATTTGGAAAACTTAACCATTCGAAATGCAGCTGGAACGGCTATTCCGCTTCGTGAGATTTGTGACTTCGAATTGGGAAGAGCGCCTGAAAGTTTGAAACGTCGAAACGGTCAGCGTATCATTAAAGTGGATGCCGAGTGTACCGATCCAGATGCGGTTGCCGATATCAACTCCGAGATTCGAAAAGACTTGGTTCCAAAGATTGAACAATTGTATCCGAACGTTAGCATCATTTCATTAGGGCAGTTCGAAAGAAGTCAAAAAACCGGAAGCTCCATGGGCGGAATCGCCATTATTGCTTTGGTAATGATGTTCATCATCTTGGCACTCCATTTCAATAGTTTATCGCACGCGTTCTTGATCATGTTGGTGGTTCCCGCAGGTATTGCAGGGTCTATTCTTGGTCATGGTTTGGTCGGGATTCCAGTTTCCATCTTGTCTGTTTTCGGTATGATCGCCTTATTGGGAGTATTGGTCAACGATGCCATTGTATTCTTGGATCGATACAACGATTTATTAGTAGAAGGACTGTCTCCGCGACAAGCAGCAATTGAAGCCGCAGCCTCTCGTTTCCGTCCGATTTTATTGACCTCTCTCACAACAGTTGCAGGTCTCTTGCCAATGATTTCGGAGACCAGTATGCAGGCTCAGTTCCTAATTCCTATGGCGACTTCCATTGCCTTTGGAGTCTTATTCGGAACTATTTTCATCCTCTTCTTCTACCCTTCAGCCATTTTATTCTGGAACGGTGGACGTCGTTTCTTCCACTATATGTGGAACTGGAAATTACCCGATGAAAGAGAGGTGGAACCAGCTATTAAACTTCAAAAATTAAGCGAAGATGAAGAACATTAAAATCGCATTAGGGTGTGTAATCCTAATCGGAACACAGTCATTCGCACAAGAAGGAGGATTGAGTGCTCAACAAGCAGTATTCAATGCTTTGAAGAACAATTACGACATTCAAGTAGCGACGCAACAAGAAGCCATAGCAGAGAAAAACAATTCTTGGAGTGAGGCTGGATTATTTCCAACCGTTACACTTCAAGTTGGGCAGAATAATTTGATTCAGGATAACACAAACAACCCTTTCACCTTTACACCTGGGGTAATTTTGAACCAAGGTTTCAGTCCTTCTTTGGTGGCGAATGTGAATATATTCTCTGGCTTTCAGGTGAAAATGTCGAAACAGCGTTTGGAACAATTGCAAGAACAAACGAAAGGGAACTCGGCTGTAGTAATCGAAAACCTGATTCGAGATGTATTGAAGACCTATTACACGGCAGTATTGCAAAAAGAGCGCGCTGAATTTCAACGTTCGGTCTTGGAATATTCAAGAAGACGCTTACGCTATAACGAAATCAAGAACAGTTACAGTTCAACGAATTCCTTGGAGTTGTTGCAATTAAAAAACCAATATTTGACAGATAGCACTAATCTGTTGTTACAAGAACTGTCCTACAAAAACTCCTTGCGCAATTTGGCTTTGTTGATGAACAACGAAAAGGAAACCAACGTGGAAGAAATGGTATTGTCGGATGACTTGCAAGTACTGCTATCGGAAATCAACCTGGAAGATGCTCGTCGCAACATGATGACGGACAACCAAAATTTGAAGAATCAGTTTTTGAATTACGAATTGCAACAAACGGCCATTGAATTTCAGCGTTCGTTCTTGTACCCTACCCTTGCCCTTCAGTTGAATGCATCGCCTTCCTTTGGTCGCTTTGAGCAATTGAGTGGAGGAAACCCAAATGGCCCTTCTTCTATCAGCACACAAAACTTGGCGTATTCGGGTAATTTCACTTTGCGTTATAACGTTTATAACAACTGGAAGAGCAAAAGAGCCGTGGAAGTTGCCAAAATCCAAGCCGACATTCAAAGCTTGAACATCGAGAAATTGAAAGAAACATTGGAAACGAATTTGGTGAACATGTACGACCTTTTCCAAGTTCGCAACAACCTGTTACGCGTTTCTGAAGAAAACCTTCAATACGCTCAAAAAGCTTACGAATTGGCTCAAAAACGATACGAATTAGGATCGATTAATTCAGTCGAACTTCAAGTAATTCAAAACAATTACCAAAACACACAGGTTCAACATTTTGAGAACTTGTACAATCGTTTGGACGTATACATTGATCTCTACCAATTGACTGGTAAACTTCAATTGGAATACAAACAATAACCTGGAAAAAAATCCCCAATAAAAAACGCTGCCCATCATACGACGGGCAGCGTTTTTATTATACTAAGGTTGAGAAAAGGAGCAATCGACTCCTCTTCCTTCACTGATATCTTAGTGTTGTATCATTACTTTCTCAACGTGAGCGTTGTTAGACGCATCGAAGATCATCATGTGGTAAATTCCATTTGACAACGCTGAAGTTGGGATAGAGATTGCGTTAACTCCTGTGTTAGAGTTTACTGTGTTGTTGTAAACAACTGATCCCATCGCATCAACCAATACGAAAGTCATTTCACCAGCTTCTTTAGAATCAAAAGAAACGGTAAATGCATCGTTAGCAGGGTTAGGAGAAACAGTAACATCTTTCATGTTCATGTTCTCAGTCAAACTTCCTGTATTTTCTGTATTTGTCAAACGAGCCGCTTGCATTACTTCTTTGTTAGGAGCTTGAACCCAAGCAATTACTTCTGTATTGTAGAAGTTCTCCACGCTGTGCTCGATGCTGTGGTTGATAATGTTCGCTGCTGCACCACTCGCTGGCAATCTGTAGTTACCATTGAATGTGTACGTCATTGAAATACTATCCAAGGTACCAACTGCATTATTTGGCAAAACAGTACCATTAACATCTGGAAGCATTTTCTTCATGATATCGAAGAATTCAGTTTCTCCGTTTGTCTTTACGTTTCTTGTTGTTTTCTTTTCGATAACTGCTACAAACAATTTCTCACCTGCTACTTCAACGATTGGCTTGTAACGAACCTTTACAGAGTAGTCTTGACCGTTACGTGCCCATTCTCCTGCAAGGAAGTAAGTCGCAGGGTTGTTGCGAGAATCAACATGCTGTTGGTAAACAAACGACTGCGCGTTTCCGTCCCATCCACCATCAATTTCCATACGTGGAATTGAATTAATTGCGTAAGGTGTATTTCTTCTAGATACACTTTCCGCAGTGCGGTATGGATCACCTGTTCCAGGGAAATCTTGTTGGTACTTTATCGCTACAAAGTCATTGCGAGAAATGGTGTCAACAATTGCTTTGAAGTTGATGTTACCTGGTGTACATGGTCCACAAGTGGAAGAAGAGAAAATTTCGTAGAATGGTAAACGTTGGATGTTTTCTGATAGAACAGTTGTCGTTCTTTTGATTCTGTCATCCCCTGGGTTACCATCAGCAGAGCCGTTGATGTTAGATGCCCAAACTTCGATATCAAATACACCTGCTACTGCATTCCATGCAGTTGGGTGGGTGAAGTTGTAAAAAGCATCAACTGCAATGTTCAAACCTGTCAAAGGAGCAGATACTGGCGCTGCACCGTTGATTGAGTAATTCATTGTCAATGAAGTTACAGGAGCAGTACCGTTGTTTTTGATAACACCTGTAAAGTTTTGGTTACCTGGGCTAGAAATTGCTCCAACTGCCAAATCCCAACCTTCCATGTCAACTGCTTGACGTGTTCCAGGAACGAATGCGAAGTAAGAGTTGTTTGCTGGAGTATCATCCTCACCTGCAGTGTTTACGTAGTCAGAAGAACCTCCGTTCAAAATAGCAGTAGATCCATCGATTTGAATACCCATAGATACAGTTGCATTTGGAACGTTATATGTTCTTGCGTCAACCAAATAAATTTTGTTCGTTGTTTCTTCCAAGATGATCATCCAGTATGACCAGTAAGATCCACCTGGGTTGGTAGCACCTACACCACAAGAAGCAAACATAATGTGGTGCTGTCTGTTTGGAGCAGTACCAAATGTTTTCGTGATGATCGCATCGTTCGCACCAGCAGCGTTCAATCCCCAAAGACAAACACTCTTGTCTGGAATTGAAGCATCCGGCAAAGCAGCGCGAGTTGAAGATGGAGCAGCTGCCATTGAAGCTACGTCAAAAGTCAAGACACCTGAAGTAGATACCTTGTAAGAAGTTTCGGCGTTTCCATTGAAGCTAAATGCAAACGGAATAGTTTGCGCTGGAGACCAAACTGGTGTCGCAGATGTAGCCTGGATAGAAGTCCAACCAAAATCAGCCAAGTAAGCAGCTGTTTGCTCTTGGTCGTTGTTGAGTTGAAGAGGGTTACGTCCCGCATCTACATACGGCAAAACGTGATATTGGGCATTTAACCCAAACCCTGTCAACGCGAAAAGTGCAGAGTAAATAATTTTTTTCATACGTCGGTTTTATGTTTTAACAAAGCCGAAGCTAAAAAAAAATCAAATTGGCTTCACTCCCCTTAACCACTTTAACATTTCGAATTTCCAACAAATTGGATTCCTATGAATGGAATAAGATCTGGTTGCAGGTGTTTCACTCAAACATTCGCAGTAACTTTTCCCTGCGCTTCTTGAGCTCTTCTAGTTCTTCCTTTTGCTTGTTTCGCGAAAAAATATAGGACCATTTATACCCAATGTGACGCCAATAATTCACGAAGAAGAATGCATACAAACCACTCACAGGCATGGCAATGAAGTAAATCACCTTTTCCCAATACACAAATCCAAAAACGTTAGAAATTTGAAGAAAGGCCGCATAATTTAACGGATACAGAAATAAACTAACAAGCACAGCCAAGGGAGCGTAATACTCAATTTCATGGGTGATTTTTTTCACCAACCAGTCAATTACCTTATACACCCACAGGTTGTGTACGATGCCGAAAACGAAAAAGGGAAACCCTATTAACAAGAAAACAATTGAAAAGAGCAATTGACGTAAAAACATCATGGATCGAAACCTTCTGTCTAGAAAGTCAGCTTGAATTCTTAACTGCTTTGTCTGTAGGCTAATTTGATCTACCAATTGCTCGATTTCTGTGAGTAAATAATTCTGAGTTAGCTTGAACTCATCCAGCCGATCTCTTATTTGACGCATAGCATTTGGGCTGGGCTTGGAAAGGGGTCTCTTGCTGTAGCGCGAATGGACAATTTGGCAAATTTTCTCTACCAGCAATTCTTCCTCTTTGTTTTCGAGATTCACCAGTAAGTTTTCCAGAGAAACACGCATCTTCTCCGTAAGCTGCTTGGCCGATTGAGCACTTTTTTCATCGGCTTTCAAAAAGTCCTTTACTGCAATTGGTTTTCCCACATTCAGGTACACTGCACTTCGGAATTTTTCAGCTCGCATATAGTCTATACCCACGGGAATAATTTGCATGTTCACCTTGCCCCTCTTTTCTACTTCTAGGGCTATCCTAGCCGCACCCGTTTTAAGGTCGCGCAACTGTCTTTCAAGGTAGGAAGTTCCTTCAGGAAAGATAGCCAAGGTCCCACCTTTTTCCAGCACCTCATAGCAAGCCTGAAAACTATCCGCATTGCTCACCCCTTTCACCGATTTTTCACTTGAACGGTTTATGGGAATCATTTTCAAGGCCTTGAGAAGTCGAAGCTTTAGAGGAGAGTTAAATAAGGTTGCCTTGGCCATGTAATGGACTGGTTGACGGCAAGCATAACCGATCATCCAGGCATCCATTAAGGTATTGGGGTGGTTGGCTACGATGATACAGGACCCTTCCACATTTAGGTTTCGCCGATTGGTAATTCGAATCTTCCTATAGTACAGGCGAATACCAATGGAAACGATTAGTTTGAGAAAGGCATGTAGCATGCAACGAATGTAGCAAAATTCCATTTTTTTAGCCCTGCACAAAGCTCATTTCCGTTAAAAAAAAGATAAATTCGTTCTATGTTCCAATTCCCCATTTCCTATCTCAACAGCAACGATGGCAGTGGCCTTTTGGCCTTTGGTGAAGGCGAGAAATTGCAATGCTCTTTTCCAGGCTCTATCGAACGGATTAAAACTTTTACTGAAAAAAATAAAGGCAAGTATATATTCGGTTACATAGGCTATGATGTAAAAAATGACATTGAAAAACTTAAATCGAACAATACTGATTACAAGCATTTTCCCGATGTCTTTCTTTGGGTTCCTTCCTGTGTGGTATCGATGAACAGTGAGAACTTGGAATTTTTACAAGGTGAAAAAACATCGGAGCATTTTGAATTTCTGAATTACTTTCTGGAGGAAGAAACAGACGAAAATTTCCACCCATACAACCTCGATTTCAAGGCTATCACCAAAAAGGAAGATTACCTAAAGGCCGTTCAAAAAATCAAGGATCACATTCAGAAAGGCGATATCTACGAAGCCAATTATTGCCAAGAAATGGTGGCTGAAAAAGTACAAATCAAGTTTGCTCTTGACGCTTATTTCAAATTGAATCGCATTACGAAGGCACCCTTCTCTTCTTTTTTACAATTCGATCACTACTCCATCTTTTGTGGTTCACCGGAACGATACATGCGCAAGCAAGGAAATAAATTGATCAGTCAACCGATCAAAGGAACTGCCCCAAGGAGCAAAGATGAAAAGGAAGATGAAGAACTCAAGCAGGCTCTTTTGGCAGACAAAAAGGAACGTTCCGAAAATGTGATGATTGTTGACCTGGTGCGCAATGACCTGAGCAGAATTGCCGAAAAGAATAGTGTGGAAGTATCTGAGCTATTTGGTATCTACAGCTTTGAAACGGTTCATCAAATGATCTCCACTGTGGAATGCACACTCGCTCCTGAGACGACTTTTGCAGATGTACTTACGGCGACTTTTCCGATGGGAAGCATGACCGGTGCTCCAAAACTCAGAGCCATGGAACTAATCGAGGAATACGAAGATTTCAAACGTGGAATTTATTCAGGAACCATTGGCTACATCACACCTTTGGGTGATTTCGACTTTAACGTGGTCATTCGTTCCCTGTTTTATAACGGCGAAAAGGAAACTTTAGCTTGTGCGGTTGGTAGCGCCATTACGATACATTCCGACCCCGAAAAAGAATACCAAGAATGTCTTACCAAGGTCCAGCGAATTTTGGATGGAATGAATGAAACCATCTAAACTGCATATCGCCAATCACTTATTGCCTGGACCCAATGCACCTTTGTTCCTAGGCGTGAGCGGCGGCTTGGACTCCATTGCTCTCTTACACACCTCTGTGGAGCAGGGATTTAAGCCCACTGCACTTCATGTAAACTACCGGCTCAGAGGAGAGCAGGCCGACATGGACGAAGCCTTCGTGCGTTCTGTTTGTAATTCCTTGGGTGTACAGGTCAAAGTGTATCGAGTAAGCGACTCCGAATTAGCCGATATGGAAAACGGCAACCTGCAAGCAAAGGCAAGAGACATCAGGTATCGCTTTTTTGCGGACAATATAGGTCAGAAAGGTACGCTTATGACCGCACACCATTCGGACGATCAAGTGGAGACTTTTTTCATGCGTCTCTTTCGAAAGTCAGGCATAGTAGGTCTACAAGCCATTCACGAGAAGAAAGGGAGAATCATTCGTCCATTTTTGCATGTTTCCAAAGAAGAAATTCGTGAGGTTGCCCTGCAAAAAGGTTGGAAGTGGAGAGAAGATGCTTCAAATCAGTCCACCAAATACCTGCGGAATCAACTCCGACTGGAGTGGCTTCCGATGATGGAAAAGGAAATTCCAGATTTGCGACAGTCTGCATTGCATATCATCTCTGCCTTTCAGTCTCAAGATCAAATATATCGAGATCGATATCAAAAAAATATCGACGACATTCTTGCCCGTGAATTTTGGCCTTTTACTTCTTTTGACCAGGTCAATCAACACGTTTTGTATTGGCTAGGGCACCAACTACATTTTACAGCCTCGGAAATCGATCAACTAAAAGCCAATCGCACTGCAGAAAACTCGAGTCAAATTAAAACGAATCACTGGGGTACTGTATTGAAAACGCGGAAGGGTTGGCAGATGAAAACCAGGCATTCCATTGGCCGACCTCGCCTGAGCATCGAATCTGTTGAAACCTTACCTTCCGACTTTTCGAAGCACACCCTGTATCTCGACCCGCAAAAATTGAACGGTGAATTGGTACTTAGGCAACCTAACATTGGCGATCGAATTTTTCCGAAAGGAATGAATGGTTCGCAATTGGTTTCAAAAATTTTGAAAGATGCTAAGCTGGAACAATACGATAAAGAAGAATGCTGGCTGCTTTGTGACAACTCAGACATTCATTGGGTTTACGGCTTGAAAGTTGGCAAAAAAGCAATTGCCCAGCCCGACTCAAAGGAAATCTGGAAGGTTGAATTGAAATTTTCTGAATAAAGCCCTTTTGGATGCTTAAATTCGCTCCATGAAGGAAATTGCATTGAAAACGGCATTTGTGGAAAGAGTTAAAAAGGACCCCTTTTTGGGTGAAGAACTATTGACTTCTCTTGATACAGCTTCACCAACAACCGTTCGACTCAACCCATTCAAGAAAACCGAACTCTTCGCAAATGAAGAAAAGATTCCATGGTGCAAAAATGCAATCAAACTAGTCGAACGTCCGCAATTCACACTTGACCCTTTGTTTCATGCTGGATGTTACTACCCGCAGGAATCTGGCTCCATGATTTTGGATTCCGTGCTTCGTTCGCTGCCTCTTCCTGAAAACCCAATTTGTTTGGACCTTTGTGCCGCTCCTGGAGGAAAAAGCACCTTACTCCTTTCGTTTTTGGAAGGTCGTGGACTTTTGGTCTCGAATGAGGTTATCCACAGTAGGGCGCAGATATTGAAAGAAAATGTCACCAAATGGGGACCGAATAATACCGTCGTTACCAATGCCGACCCCTCAGAATTTGATCGTTTGGATGGCTTTTTTGATTGTATGGTGGTGGATGCCCCTTGTTCTGGAGAAGGCATGTTTCGCAAACTTCCCGACAGTAGAACCGAATGGAGTGAAGACAATGTTCATCTCTGCGCGGCCCGCCAAACGCGAATTCTTCACGATGTTTGGCCTAGTCTAAGGGCTGGCGGTTATTTGATTTACTCCACTTGTACCCTAAACGAAATGGAGAATGAAACCAACGTTCAAAATTTTTGTCAAGAAACTGGTGCAGAAATAATTACTGTTCCCGACCTTCCAGCCAAGAGCGACCGCAAAGGTTTGGGCTATTACTGTTTACCCAACCACATGAACACTGAAGGATTTTATTTTGCCGTCCTTAAAAAACCTGATGGAATAGTGAGGAATATCAAATGGAAAACAAAGAAGGACTTCAAACCTATAAAGTGGACGGAAGAAATTGAGGAAGTTATCGACCTGAATGGTCAATCCCTCTACGATTGGAATGGAAAACTATTTGTTCTGCCAACTGAGTTTGAAAAAGAAATGTTGCATGTTCAGGCACATCTGCGCACTTTAAAAATTGGATTAGAGCTGGGTGAACAGATGAAGAAAGGGCTTCAGTTCAGTCACGAATGGCCCTTGAGCTGTTTGAATAAAAAAACTTTCCCTCGCATAGAACTAAATCTTGAGCAAGCGCGTAGCTATTTGAGACTGGCGCCTTTTACGTTGGAGGCCGAAAAGGGAATTTATCAGGTTTGTTACAATCAAATTCCTTTAGGCTTCATCAAGCATTTGGGGAACCGGTTCAATAGTGGCTACCCGAAAGAATGGAGAATTAGAAACTTGTAAGCATAAAAAAACCAGACTTAGGTCTGGTTTTGGATCGTAAAAGATAGGTCGATCTCAGATTTTCACAAGAGTAGCGTTTTTAAGGAATATCGAGTAAATAGTGGTTGATAGGTTTAATATCTTTTTCTGTCCTTCCTATCTGAAACAAAATTACTCGAGAAATACAGGGAATGGCGGTACTTTACCTTTATCGGTCAATCCATCCATTAAACGTAAAGAAAGAATATTTAACGGTAGTTAGACGATAAACTGGTCAATAAGGTATCTTTTTCTTCTGGAAACCGGAATTTGTAACCCGTTGATTTCCAGGTGCCAATAACCGTCAATAAGCTGTGAGCGCTCAACAAAATTTATATTCACCAAATAAGATTTATGAACCCGGAGAAAGGATTTATTGTCCAAAACACCTTCAAAGTCCTTCAATGTTTTGGTGGACATATAGGTATAATCCGAACAGACAATCTCTGAATAATTCCCACTTCCCTTTAAGAAAAGAATGTTCTTCGTTTCGATAAATTTCATCGAAGAGCGGTGATTCACAGCTATGGAAGTCAACTGATTCTCTCTGCTTTTTAGTGTTTCGAACAACTCCAATATCTCAGATTGAATCTCGTTCTTAGAATCTTGACGAGTTTTGTCGATACGCCTCACCGTTTCTTCGAGACGTTCTATTTGTATCGGTTTTAACAAATAGTCGAATGCTCCTACTTCAAAAGCTCGTAAGGCATATTGATCATAAGCCGTTGTGAACACTACCTTCCCTGAAAAGGAGGCGATTTTTTGTAAAAAATCGAACCCAGATACCTCCGGCATATTGATGTCTAAGAAAAGAACGTCCGGTTCACTTTCCTTCATCCATTCAATGGCCTCTTTGTGGTTACTGGTGAAGGTACACTGGGTAATTTCTGGGCAGAATTGCTGAATCATGCCGTGAAGAAGTTCACAAGCATTCGGTTCGTCGTCTAGTATTATTGCTTTCAAAAGTTTCGCTAATTATCGGTATATAATAATGGTAAATCAATTCGAACGATTGTTCCCGTTTCTTCTGATTCATCCATATCAAAGATAGAAAATTCAATTTTTGCTTTGTATAGACGTTCGATGATCCGGATTCTATTCTGAGTAATGCTCATTCCTTTGCTTTTGTGCTTGGAGTCTTTCACCATTCTTTTCTTGGCAAACTTCCGTCCTTTTCCATTGTCGGAAATAGTAACAATGAGACGTTCGTTCAACCTTTCGAAGTGCAAGGTCAATAGTCCCCCTTCCTTCAAATGGGAAAGTCCATGCCAAATGGCATTTTCAACAAAGGGCTGAATCAACATACTTGGAATACCAGCATTTCTGGGCAAGCTTGGGTCTACCGTTATTTTTTCTTGGAAACCGTCCTTTAAACGCTGCTTTTCGAGGGCAATGTAGGAGTTCAAAAAGCTTACTTCTTCATCGATGGTAATCAATTGAATTTGTGCATAATCCAAAATCTGACGAATCAGCATGGAAAATTCGCTCAAATATTTGATCGAAGAACGAATGTCGTTTTTAAGAATAAAGTTTTGGATTGAATTCAGCGTGTTGAAGGTAAAATGTGGATTCATCTGAGCTTGAAGAGCACCGAGTTCCATGGTCAGTAGCTCAGTCCTTCTTGCTTCTTGTAATTTGGCCCTCCATCGGATCAAGAGGCTGGTAAGCAGGATACTCAAAACGATAACCAAAGAAAGAAACCAATTCGACCGATACCAAGGTGGCAAAACTGTGAAATTATAGCGAAGCACTTTACTCGGTTTAAAAAACTTGCTTGTGGCATACACCTGTATGGTATATTCTCCATCCGACAAAGATTGAAAATCTATCTGCCCGTTGCTGTTTGACCTCCATTCTTCGTTGTTGATTTGATAAAAATACCTTGTGGTATATTTTGAAAAGTTCACCGCATCAACAGAGATATGGATACTGTTTTGATTAAATGGCACGGAGGCCCCAGACTCGAACTTCAATTGATCTGGTCCAAAAAACAAGGATGTTTTATAAATTTTCAATTGGTCGATGGTAGGTATTTTCTTTTTAAGCACCTTTTTCAGGTTGCCCATGCAGTTGATGTAAAGACAATCTTCATCTTGTTCAATTTGAGCGATTTCTTTTCCCCCAAGATAACCTCGAAAGTCGAAAATCACCCGATTTTCTATCACTTCATAATCTGAAGTTATCTGAAGTTCCTGTGAACCAATTTCTGAAACTATAAACAAACGATTGGGTCCAGAAAACGCAACCTTATGAACATTATTGGATAGCAATCCGTCTGCCATGCTAATCCATTTAACCAGCTTCCCATTTGCAAACAAAGCCACACCCCTGTCTCGAGAAGCTATGAGTATGTGGCTACCTTTCAATTCTATCGAATTCGCTCCACGACCTTCAAAAATTTCTGGAAACAAAGGAAATATGCTATCCTTGTAGGTCTTGAACAACCCAACTTGACTCGCCACCATTAATCCATTGTTGGTGTAGTATACGTCCTGAATCCTCCCTAATTCACTTTTCCCCAAAACGCCTATTTTTTCCAATTTCCCATCTATTTCCTTAAATAAGACGAGTCCGAAGCTTGTAGAAACCGTTAGCGTATCGTTATTGTTCACCGATCTGGTAAATCGGCAGTATGTTCTGTCGTAAAATCGATCCAGCAACTGACCTTGCTTAGAAACCAAAACACAGTTCGTACCAGTAGAATAAACGAGATTACCTTTCCATACACCAATATGGTTGATTCTAGGCAAATTTTCTTTCGGAAAAAAACAATTGGTGAACAACTCAAAGTGATCCTTAACCTTCTTAAAAACCCGTCCATCGTTTAAACCCACAAAATAATCTTCGCCGATTTTATTGATTGTGGTTACACTTTCAAGTTCAGAATAGGATTTCAGATGAATGGAATAAGCTGGAAAATGATAAATGCCATCATTGAGCGTTCCAACCAACAATCCTCCCATATCATCTAAAATCACCCCACTTACGGGTATGCCAGGCAACATGATGCGGTGGTTAAACTTTGTCCCTTTTCTCGAATAAACATGTAGGCCATTGGAATGACCAACAAAATAGTCATCTCCAATTTTCTTAAAAAACAAGGCGGCATTAAAATTCATAAACTTTAATGCTTCCAATCTGTGATAATCGTAAGTCTCAAAATTGACCAATTCAGATACCGTACCGATACTCCTCAAGAGGGATTCAACGGAAATAAGCTTGGTGTCAGTCAGGGTACAAAATAAATCTTGTAGATTAACCAGCTTTTGATTCGGGGTACTGGGAAGATTTTTTTTATCGTGCATCGCCCCGCTATCGTGATAGTACAAAGTAGCGTTTTTCTCATCACTAAAAAAGTGATAATCATGACCGTTTAACCTCGACTTAATTAGAACAGAATCATTGGGAAGAATGTTCAAGTAGCATCCTTTACCACCCAACCATAAAACACCTTTTCCATCTTCCACTATCCTACTGTTAGCCTCTATGGTTATGTTCTTGTGTGCAACTTTCAGTTGTTGAATTTTTCCATCGCGAAAATAGCTTGGTAGCTTGTTTTGATGATGAAACCAGATTCGACCATATCTATCTTCCCGAATTCGAATTACCACATCATCTGCAAGTCCTTGTTCGTGGTTGTAAACTTTGAAACTTTGTCCATTAAAACAAACTACTCCGTTTTCCGTACCGAACCATATCATTCCTTTCGAATCCTTGTAGAACTCATAAATGGTGGTAGAAGGTAAACCATTCAAAATGGAATAATGCCATGGCTCACCAAACTCCTGTGCACTCACGCGACATCCTATAAGAAGAATGAAGCAAAACCATATTCGGACAGCCTTAGTCATTAGATCGTACCGGGTCTTGATTGAAATACGTTTCCATTACCGCAAAAATCTTGGGATGCTTTCTTTTCAATAATTCTGGTCGCTCTTTGTAGTACTCTGTAACGACCGCAAAAAACTCGGCTTGGTTGCTGGCTCCGTAAGGGTTGATGTCGCTCTTCGATTTCTGTATTTTCTTGATTTCCTTGTGCATTAAATCCACCCATGCTTCAGTTGTAGACTTATCCATTCCGGCCGGCACACCGTCCATGTACCCATCCATCTTATCAAGCAGGTGTGCAAACTCGTGAACACCTACATTTTTCTTGTCTTGCGCGTTCTTAAATCCATGTTCCAAAGCTCTCAGAGACAAAATCATCGTATTGTTCATCATGCCCCCATGGTGTATTTGACCTTGTATTTCTCCCGCAGTATTGAACTGCATACTTTCATTGAAGTTTTCTGGGTATACCAACACTTCTTTCAAGTCGGCATAATTCCAATAGGGCAATCCCCAATAGGCCATCACCGCAGAAGCAGCTACATACAAGCAAGTCGATTTTTCCACTTCTTCTTGGCCAATTTCAGTGATGGTAACCTGGGTTAAAAACAAACCAACTCTTTCCTCAAACACTCGTCGATCGGCCTTGCTCAAGGTGTTGTAAAAATGGATGTGCTCTTTGAGCCAAAAACGATCATTTAAGTTGAGCCGAATTCGCTGGGCGCGAATATGCTTTTTTCTCGTTTGAATTCGCCAGACATTCAAAGCAACGGATACGCCCACTATGGTCAAGACCCCTAGTACCTTTGCTCCATTGATATTTCCCTTACTTACCAAAACGGGTATCAGTCCCAAAAGGACTAAAAACAGGACCATCCAAGGTAAAAATCGCTTTGAAAACATGATTAGATTTTTGATGAAAATACGCAATAAAAGCGCGCAATAGGTTAGTTTCGGAACACAAAAAAGGCTCTAGTTCATGAACCAGAGCCTCAACATATCATCAGGATCCTTTATTCTTTAACCCATTTGTCGTTTCGCATTTCACCAAGGATGTTTACTTCTTTCGTACGCGAATAATCTTCCGCAGCCAATAGCATTTGTTCCTTGGTATCCCTTCTCACTAAAACACCAGAACTACCAGGATTTTTTACTTCAATGTAAAATCCATCCCTTAGTCTTGCTGGTTTTGTTGCCGGTCTACCCATCTTTTATATTATGAATTGTTATGTACTGTGTAAATAATCTACCAAGGTAGGCAATTTACAATTTAAAACAATTCTAAATTAAGATTTTTTACGAATTTTCCAAATAAAATTGGGTCTTTTAGACTGCTTTGTAATAAAAACTATGGTCGTTTATTTCATAAGTCACTAAATCCCAAGCAATAAATAAGGGCAGCCAATAATCAATTTTTTTCATGGAAAGTCCTGATGAGCGATACATCTTACTTAAAGTAAGCGGTTCTTGGCTTAAAAAACGAATCAATTGCAAGGCCTCATCCTCCAATTTTGCTGGCTTCACCACTTTAATTTCGTGGTGTCTCCAAACCCTAGCAACAATCTTATTTGCCCTGAGTGTATGGTCGTTATGCCTGAAATACAACCTGAACTTTCCTTCTTCGTCCTGGGCTTTGTAATTCCGCTGTTCACCCTTCGGAACGTTTACTTCCAAGACCAGTTTATGCCCTTCCTGATGAACCTTTGATTCCAGGATTACAGGTGGCTGAACATACAACTCCGCGGCTCCAACCATCATGTGAAATTCTTCTTCGGGGTTGCAGCCCGCAATTTTACCATTGTCCTTCACTCCTATTAGCAATCTGCCCCCATCTGTATTGGCGAAGGCCGCAATAGTTCGAGCGATTTTCTTTTGATCTTCAATCGAAAATTTGAAGTCCTGGGTTTGATGTTCCCCTTCCAAAATATACTGTTGCACCAAAGACATAGCCGCTTTTACTTCCAAATTTCAAGGATGGTTTTTCCCTCTGCACACGGTGGACTTGAAACTCGCAGTAGGTGCATCAATGTAGGTACAATGTCCGTTATTTCATAAGGCGTCATTACTTTTTGTTTTGGAATTTGACTACCGTACCAAAGCAAGGGTACATGGGTGTCGTATCCGTATGGAGAACCGTGACTCGTACCGCGACGAGCCGCTTCAGAATCTTTCGATTTTTCTAAATAACCGGGCTTTAAGGTATAAACCACATTGCCAGATCGAGAAGGATGATAGCCGTTTCTCACCATTTCATCACGACCCCCCATGGAGTACAAGCTTTCTAATTGACGAGAAGTGTAGGCCTCTTCAACCTCATCCAGTTCTTTCAAAAAAGAGGCAATTCGGCTCTCAACTTGATTTTGATCCAACTGAAGAAATTTTAGCAAATCTTCATCGAGATAAATATTGTGGTTGTCGTTACTCAGAATCAAATTGGCCCCAAACTCAACCTTCATGAGGTCTTCTAGATCGGCCATTATCTGATTGGAGAAAAAATACCCGCCAGGCAAATTATTATCAAGCAACAACTGAGGCACCTGAACCACAGCGTGATCTGCCGTTAGAAACACAACCCAATCTTTTCCGACCTTCTTATTCAAGGTTTGAAACAAGCGCTGCAATTCCAAATCGAGACGCAAATACATGTCTTCAATTTCCACGCTTCGAGGGCCAAAAGCATGTCCTGCAATGTCGGGAGTGGAATACGAAATAGCCAAAAAGTCAGTCACCTCATCCTTACCCAAGCTCTCTGCATCAAGGGCTGCTATGGCAAAATCCGTTAAAAAAGTATTCGCAAATGGGGTAAGCATAAAGAGGGAAAGTTGATCCTTTGTTGCCAAGGTGTCAAATTGGTACGGAAACACAGGTTGTTCTTTGCCAGCAATCAAGACCTCATAGGGAGAATTATCTGGACCACTAGCCGTATATGTCTCCAGAGGATACAGCGTATTCCAGCTTTGGCGCATCGAAGTTTCTGGAATCAAGAGCTCATTGTACCGATTCACCCAAGCCGCCATTTCCTTTTGGTAGAAATTACTGGTGATCATATGGCCCGTTTTTCTGTCGTACCAATAACTACCATCAGACATGTGTCCACCTGGCAAAATAGCGCTCCTATCTTTCAAGGATAAAGATATTACCTTGCCCTGCGGGTAGGTAAGTTTTAGTTGATCCGTAATGGTAGAACAATACAAATTTTTAGGTGAGCGCATACCTTCCGAGGAGCTAGACCCAATGGTGTAATAAGCGGTATCTGTAACGCAGTTCACCGTTTCACCTAACTCTCGATCGTACCATTCATTGCCCACAATACCATGCGAACTAGGTGTAGTTCCTGTATAGATACTCGCATGTCCGGGCCCTGTATAGGTAGGAACATAATTGTATCTCGTATTCATGCAATTGGTCCCCTTTTCCATCAACAAGCGAAAACCTCCTTTGCTAAATCGACTTTGATAGCGATACAAATATTCATACATCATTTGATCGACCACAATTCCAACCACCAACTTCGGTGCTTTTTGCTTTTGAGCAAAGGAAGCGGAGAGGAGGAGGACAAACGAAAGACTAAGTGCGATTTTCATGTTTTTTTTCTTAAAAGTACAAATCAGAGTGCTTGACTCAACTTTAGACCAATGCGTCCTCTCTTATGGTCAACTTCCATGATGGAAACGAGAACGTGTTGATGCAGGCGAACAACGGTTGATGGGTCGTCTACATAGCGATCTCCCATGTTGGATTTATGGATCAACCCATTTTCTTTAATACCGATATTTACGAAGGCACCAAAGGCCGTTACATTATTGATTATTCCAGGTACCTGCATCCCCTCCACCAAGTCATTGATTGATTTCAATCGAGGGTCAAACTCAAATACCTTCGCCTGCGATCTAGGGTCTCGAACCGGTTTTTTAAGTTCCTTTAAAATATCTTTCAAGGAATATTCTTCCTCTTTGCTTTCCTTGAGTAGGGAATCGATCACCGAGTCATTTCCGATTAGGTCTTTCACGGCTAAATTCTGTTTTTTGGCCAGTTGTTTAACCAAGGCATATTGCTCGGGATGAATGGAACTGTTATCTAAAGGCTCCACCCCATCTCGAACCCGTAAAAATCCAGCAGCCTGTTCAAAAGCCTTGTCTCCCAAACGGCTTACTTTCTTCAGGTCTTCACGCGACTTGAAGGCTCCATTTTCGGCACGGTAGGCAACAATGTTTTCTGCTAGTGTAGGGCCTAATCCTGAGACATATTGTAAAAGATACGGTGAGGCCGTATTCAAGTCTACCCCCACATTGTTGACACAAGAAACCACAACATCATCGAGTGCTCCCTTCAAAAAGGTCTGATTCACTTCGTGTTGATAGGATCCAACTCCCAAAGATTTGGGGTCTATTTTCACCAATTCGGCCAAAGGGTCCATCAAGCGACGACCTATGGATACAGCTCCTCTCACCGTAACATCGTATTGCGGAAACTCTTTGCGTGCAATGGAACTAGCAGAGTAGATAGATGCCCCATCTTCCCGAACGACGAAAACTTGTAGATCATGTTTGAATTTTACGGACTTGATGAAGGCCTCTGTTTCACGACCGGCAGTACCGTCTCCTATGGCAATAACCTCGACCTTATAGGCCTCTACCAACTGAGCAATTTTGCTCTGTGCCGCGGCTTTTTCTTTTTGGGGAGGGTGAGGAAAGATGGTAGCGTTGGTTTGTAAATCGCCTTTTTCGTCCACGACTACCACCTTGCAACCAGTGCGATACCCTGGGTCTATGGCCAAAACCCGTTTTGCTCCTACCGGCGGAGCCAGCAAAAGCTGTCTCAAATTTTCGGAAAATACTTTCAAAGCTTCTTTATCTGCTTTTTCCTTTATTTCTCCCAGAATTTCGTTCTCGATGGAAGAGCTCAAAAGGCGTGAATAAGCCTCTTTACATGCCTTAATGACTTGTTGGGCACATCCATCATTCCCTTTCACAAAAAAGCGATGCATGATTCGTTGCACTTCATCACTAGGCACATCAATTTTCACTTTTAAAAGCTTTTCTTTTTCCGCCCTTGATATGGCTAAAAATCGATGTGACGCGATGCGGTAAAGGGGTTCAGAAAAATCGAAATAATCCTTATACGTTATAGCCTCTTCCTCCTTTCCTTTCGCTAGTTTGCTTTGCAATACTCCTTTTCTTCGGAAGGTTTCCCTCAATCTATCTCGGAGTGCGGCATTTTCGTTCATCCATTCTGCCATGATATCACGCGCACCTTGTAGTGCTTCGTCAATATCCATGATATCTCCTTTTAAAAATCGTTCAGCCATGGCCTCTGGCTCCCCTCCTCTCTGCGACATGATCATTTTGGCTAGAGGCTCCAAACCTGCTTTTCTCGCCTTTTCCCCTTTGGTTAATTTTTTCTGCTTGAAGGGTAAATAAAGATCCTCGAGTTGTTGACTGTAAAATGTGGCCGTTATTTTATCTTGAAGTTCTGGGGTCAATTTTCCCTGTTCCTCAATTGCTTTGAGGATGGTTTTTTGACGCGCTAAAATTTCTTCATACGCTTTTTTGGCATCACGGATATCGGTAATCTGAACCTCATCCAAACCTCCTGTTCTTTCCTTTCGATAGCGTGCAATAAAGGGAATGGTAGCTCCTTCGTTGAGCAAGTCAATGGTAGCCTGCACCCCTCTTTCGGCCAGAGAGGTTGTTTGCCTGATGTATTCTGTAATGTTCATTTCAAAAGATGTAGCCCAAAAATAACATCAAAACGAACGCTCTTTTACATGCCACAAAATTCTTTTACCTTTCGTGTTGATATGAAGAACAAGACTTATTTATTCTTGGTAATAATCTTTGCCCTGACCACAGCCTTCACCTGGTACAATGCAAAGGGGACAGCTTCTTATTATGCGCAAAAGTTTCATGGAAGAAAAACAGCGAGTGGAGAAGTTTATCACAAGGACAGTTTGACCGCTGCTCACAAAACGCTTCCCTTTGGCACCAAGGTACTGGTCACTAACTTAGAAAATGACTCATCTGTTGTATTAAAAATAAACGATCGTCTAGGAAGCAATCACCGACTGATTGACGTGTCTTATGCCGCAGCAGAACAGTTGAATTTTGTTCAAAAAGGATTGACCAAGGTGAGGGTTGAAGCCATCGATAACGCTGAGGAAATACCGGAAGCGGAATGATCGTTTATCTTTTTCAACTTCTTTTTTTATGGTCTACACCTCATTCCGTGAAACAAATACCGGAAGACTTACAAAGAGGCAAACGGCTCATGGAACAACGCTGCATCAAATGTCACGAATTGAAAACGGTGAGCCATTACAGTCCCGAAAGGTGGGAAAAAATTTTACCAAAAATGTCGAGAAAAGCCAAGCTATCTGCCCAAGAAAGTTCAACTTTGGGGTCTTACATTCAATGGGAATTAGAACGTGCTAGCAGACAAAAATGAGTTCTTCAAAGATTTAAAAATTGTTGATTTATCGACAGTTTTAGCCGGTCCATCTGTAGGCACCTTCTTTGCCGAACTAGGTGCCGATGTATTAAAGGTTGAACACCCCGAGTTAGGTGATGTTACCCGCTCATGGAAACTTCCGTCGGAAGACCCGAACCAAGGTGTTTCCTCTTATTTTTCAGCAGTCAACTACGGTAAAAAATACCTTCAACTGAATTTGAACCAGGAGGAAGACAAGGCTATCTTGATGAAACACCTTTCCGAAGCCGACATTTTACTCAGCAATTTTAAGAAAGGAGATGCTGAAAAATTTGGTTTAACCAAGCATCACCTTAACGAGTGCAATCCTCAATTAATTCACGGAAAAATTACGGGCTTTGGTTCAGAATCGGATCGAGTGGCCTACGATCTTATTTTACAAGCTGAAACAGGTTTTATGAGCATGAACGGTGACCCCGATGGATTGCCCACCAAGATGCCGGTTGCCCTCATTGATGTATTGGCTGCTCACCACCTCAAAGAAGGTCTACTGGTAGCTCTCCTTAACCGTTACAAAAACAAAGAAGGATGCACCGTTGAGGTTTCCTTGTACGATGCAGCTGTGGGAAGTTTGATCAATCAGGCGAGTGCCTATTTGATGGAGGGAGTGGTGGCTGAGCGCAGAGGTAGTCTGCATCCCAACATTGCGCCATATGGGGAAATTTTTAAATCCATTGACGGTAAATATTTAACCTTTGCCATCGGGTCGAATCGACATTTCGACATGTTGTTGGAAACACTATCGCTCGCTCATCTACAAAAGGACGAGCGTTTTACGACCAATCAAAAACGCGTGATAAACCGTTCAGAATTAGCTCTTTATTTATCTAAAAAAATAGGCCATCTTGAAAGCAACTATATTTTTAATTCATTGCTTCAAAAAAATGTACCTTGCGCACTGATAAAATCGCTCGATGAGGTTCTCAATTCAGAAGATGCTCGTAAATTAGTTTTGGAAGAAACCATTGAAAATCGATTAACGAAAAGAATCAAATCAACCTTGTTCAAATGGACATAACGATACGCTTACCTCAAACCAAATCTGAATGGGAAGATTACTATGATCTTCGCTACCGCATTTTACGCAAACCTCTCGGACAACCCCGAGGTTCAGAAAAAGATGATGGAGACGAAACAGGCATTCATTTTGCCTTGTATCACGAAGGTGAACTAAGAGCCATAGCTCGCTTGGATGAATTGGACTTGAACCTTTGTCAAGTGCGCTATGTAGCTGTGGAAAACAAGCAACAAGGAAAGGGATATGGCAAGGTAATCATGTATGCAGTGGAGCAGGAGGCTGAACAAATCGGCTACGACAAGATTATTCTACATGCCCGCGAAAATGCCCTGAATTTTTACCTCCGTTTAGAATATGTGAACCTGGGTGAAAGTTATTTACTTTTTGACCAAATCCAGCATTACAAAATGGAGAAGGAACTCTAATTCCTTTTGGCTGCCTTTCTCAAATGTTGGTCAATTCGTTTGGTCATCATTTGAAAAAGGATTTTTGCTTCTTTTTCTTCAACCTTTCGGCCCAAACGGATTACTTTGCCCAAGTAATCAAATTCGATTCGTTCTCCGCCAACAACCCATGGAGAAT
The DNA here is from genome assembly GCA_025210175.1 of Crocinitomicaceae bacterium. Classification (GTDB taxonomy): domain Bacteria; phylum Bacteroidota; class Bacteroidia; order Flavobacteriales_D; family Crocinitomicaceae; genus UBA2040. The sequence continues at coordinate 45,106 of JAOASF010000100.1, forward strand.
TCTCCCAAACAGCTTGCAGACTGTTCTCTTTGGGCATCGTCATTCGAATTTTTTGAATGTTTTCATGAAAATAAGGCACTGCTTTACCGTAGTTCTTGA
>JAOASF010000101.1 GCA_025210175.1 Crocinitomicaceae bacterium
AAAAACAATGTCGTGCCTCTTTTCCTCTTAATAGGCTCTTACGTTTTTGGCTTCTTTCCAGTTGATAAACGCCTTGTTAACGACCTTGTTTCCACCAGGGGTAGGGTAGTCTCCTGTAAAGTACCAATCTCCTTTGTGGTCTGGACTTGCTTTATGAAGATTTTCTACCGTTTGGTAGATAATTTCAACCTCTGCATTGATGTTTTTCGGAGTTAAAAGCTCAGCAATTTTCTTCGAAACTTCTTCGTAAGCAAATGGCTCGTAAATACCTTTCACGTAGTTTTTAATTTGCTCTTTTGGTAAGCTTACTTGTTCCAAACACTTCTGGTAAACGTCCTCTATTACGTGTTCCATATTGCGCTCTCTCAACAATGCAACCGCTGCTTCAAAGGCAATGAAGTCACCCATTTTCGCCATATCGATTCCGTAACAATCAGGGAAACGAATTTGAGGAGCGGATGAAACAACAACTATCTTTTTCGGATCCAAACGGTCCAAGATGCGAAGAATACTTTGTTTCAAGGTTGTACCGCGTACAATACTATCATCAATAACGACCAAGTTGTCCTTTCCGCGAACAACCGAGCCGTACGTAATATCGTATACGTGAGCTACCAGGTCGTCGCGAGAATCATCTTGAGTGATAAAGGTTCTCAATTTTGCATCCTTGATGGCAATCTTTTCGATGCGCGCTCTTTGGTAGATGATTTCTTTTAATTTTTCAGGATCTGCGTTGGGTCCCAAATCCAAGATGGCTTGGTACTTTTTATCGTTTAAGTAATCTTCCAATCCCTTGATCAATCCGTAGAAAGATACTTCAGCTGTATTAGGAATGAAGGAGAAAACGGAATTGTCCAAATCGTAATTAACCGATTCCAAAACTTGAGGAACGATGTTGCGCCCCAATTGCTTTCTTTCAATGTAAATGTCCTTGTCTGAACCTCGAGAGAAGTAGATGCGCTCAAATGAACAGCTCTTTCTCACCTTTGGCGCGTTGATTTCAACTTCCGCTGCCGTACCGTTTTTCTTGATGATAAGAGCGTGACCCGGAGTCAACTCTTTTACATCTTCTTCCTTCAAGTTGAAAGAAGTTTGAAGAACGGGTCTTTCGGATGCCACAACGCAAACTTCCTCGTCTTCGTACCAGAACGCCGGTCGAATTCCCGAAGGATCGCGCAGAACGAAAGCATCTCCGTGACCAATCATACCGCACATGGCGTAACCACCGTCCCAATCTTCAGAAGCCTTCTTCAGGATTTTTTCGATGTTAAGCGAGTCGGCAATTTGATCGTAAACCTGTTTATTATTGTAACCCTGAGGTTTTAAGGTGCGGTAAATTTCGTCGTTTTCTTCATCCAAGAAATGACCAATTTTTTCCAAAACAGTTACGGTGTCCGATACTTCTTTCGGGTGCTGACCGATGTTCACCAACACGCTGAAAAGCTCGTCAACGTTCGTTAAGTTAAAGTTTCCAGCAACCACTAAGTTACGCGTAATCCAGTTGTTTTGTCGCAAGAATGGGTGACAGCTTTCTATTGAATTTCTTCCGAAGGTTCCGTAGCGAAGGTGACCTAGAAAGAGTTCTCCAGTAAAGCCCAAGTTTTTCTTCAAAAACTCAACATCCTTCAATTTTTCAGGGCTTTCTTCCTCCAATGATTGGAAACGTTCAAAAACGTGGTTGAAAAGATCCTGAATCGGTTGTTTCGCAATACTTCTATGGCGAGAAATGTAGCGCTCACCAGGCTCCATGTTCAACTTAATGTTCGCCAAACCAGCACCGTCTTGCCCTCTGTTGTGTTGCTTTTCCATCAACAGGTGCATTTTGTTCAGACCGTAAAAGGCCGTGCCGTATTTGTCTAAGTAAAATTGGAGAGGTTTTTTTAATCGAAGTAATGCGATACCGCATTCGTGCTTGATAGGATCACTCATCTGGAAGTGGAACTTAAAATGTGCCACAAAATTAATCAATTTTTAACCAAGGATAAAATCCCTTCGTTTCAATAAAAACTTTAATTGTAGACAACCTTTTAGTCCTAATCTAGTCTTATATTTATATAAGCTTTTGGTAAACAAAGGTCTAAGTACGAACTACACAAATCCATTAACGGGCATGATAAAAAAGTTCATTTTTATCCTCCCACTATTCACAACACTTGCGATAGTGGCTCAGACTTCTGGTGTTTGGTTGGATCCCAACCAGGGTCAATGGGATAAAAGTGTGCTGTTCGCTACGGAAATCAATGCCGGTAGATTGTATGTCTTGGAGGATGGTTTGGGATTTAATTTTTACAATCCTGATTTGGTTCATCAACACGATGAAGATCACGATCATGCCATTGTTCCCTATGAAGGACATTATGTAAAAACGACTTTTGTGGGGGCTTTATGGTCTGGAAAACAGTCGCTTAAGTATCAATCAGCATTTTATAAAAATTATTTCCTGGGTTCCGATCAGAGCCGATGGAAAAGTGCGATTCATTCTTATAAAGAAGCCGAATTAAAGGATGTTTATCCAGGGATTTCATTGCAATATAGCACCAAAAATGATGGATTGAAATACACGTGGATTGTTCAGCCCCATGTGGATCCCTCTCAAATTCAAATCCAATTCAAAGGTGCAAATAGCGTGCAGGTTTTGGCCAATGGATCCTTTGTGATGGAACATAGTTTTGGGAAAATTTTTGAGTCTGCTCCTTATGTGTATCAAATAATCAATGGTGTTCAACGAAGGGTCGATTGCCAATACCGGATACGTGGAGATCTTTTGACCTATGAGCTAGGAGCTTACGTCACATCTGAGATTTTATACATCGATCCGAGCTTGTCCTTTTCTTCCTTTAGTGGTTCCACGGCGGATAACTGGGGTTCAACCGCTACTCCAGACGAAAACGGAAATGTGTTTGGAGGCGGGGTGGTTTTTGGTCAAGGTTTGCCCGTAACACCCGGCGCCTACGACCCTACTTTTGCAGGGGCATCATCGGGAGTGTCTAATTTTGACATTTCTATTCTCAAGTTTTCTTCCAACGGGGCCAATCTGTTATACTGTACCTATTTGGGAGGAACGGGAAATGAATTTCCTTCCAGTATGATTTCCAATCCGAACAATGAACTGTACATCATGGGAATCACTTCATCGAGTAATTTCCCCATTAATGGAGGGTTTAGTTCCACTTTTCAAGGAGGGACAAGTTTCAACAGGTATGGACTGAACTTTACGGCAGGTTCAGACATTTTTATCGCCAAATTGAACGCTACAGGGACTAACTTGTTGAATTCGACTTACATCGGGGGATCCGGAAATGACGGTGTGAATTTGGGGCTTTTGGACTACAACCTAGGTGATTCGTACCGAGGGGAAATCAACCTGGATGGAGCAGGGAATGTATATATTGCCTCTTCTACACAATCGGTGAACTTCCCTCTATCTGGGGCAGGCGGACAAAACATGAACGGTACCTTAAGCGCAGTTGCCATGAAATTGAACGCCACACTCAATACGATTCTATGGTCAAGATACATATCTGGTTCGGGAGTGGATAGTGGTATGTCGATCGAAATTGCCGGGAATGGAAGTGTAGTGGTAGGAGGAGGCACCACCTCTACAAACTTAGTCTTAGGTCCCGGTTGGCATATTCAAGGAGCCAACGCAGGAGGACATAGCGATGGTTATATTTTGGTTCTCAATGGACTTTCAGGTGCAACTATTCAGGGGACTTACATTGGTCAGTCGGGTTATGACCAAGTTTATTTTGTTCAACTCGATTTAAGCGATAACATTTATGTTCTCGGGCAAACGGATTCTTCCTATCCGATCACTCCTGGCAAGTATGGAAATGCAAATTCTGGTCAGTTTATTCGACAATACGATATTGGGTTAACCACCATTAATTGGACCACCATGATAGGTGCAAGTACAGGGGAAGTTGAATTGTCGCCAACGGCTTTTTTGGTGAGCAATTGTTACCGCATTTATTTATCGGGATGGGGTGGAACCTTAAATAACAGTCAAGGACAAGTCAATAATTCAACCACTACTGGTTTTCCCACCACGCCTGATGCCTATCAGTCTACCACCAACGGATCGAATTTTTACATTGCTGTTTTGGAGCCAGATGCCACTGCCTTGAAATATGGAACTTTCTTTGGTAATCTGAATTCAAGTTCCAACCACGTGGATGGAGGTACGAGTCGATTTGACAAGGTGGGCAATATTTATCATGCCGTATGTGGGGCTTGTGGTGGTAATCCGAATGGATTTACTACAACACCCGGGGCCTATAGTACTACGAATAATAGCACGAACTGTAATTTGGCCGTATTTAAGTTTGAATTGGGATTCATCCAAGCCTTAGCGAGTGTTACAGATCCATTGATTTGTGATCCTGAACCTGTTGTTTTTCAAAACTTCACGCAAAACGCTAATACCTACCAATGGGATTTTGGAGACGGTACTTTTTCGAATATTCAAAGTCCAACGCACAGTTATCCGGGAGCGGGGAGCTATACGGTTACATTAATCGTGTCCGATTCCAATGGCTGTTATTTGCCTGACACCACAACCTTGGTGGTGGATATTGGCGATTTCAATGCTGGAATTGCACCACCTACTGACACGCTTTGCAGGGGGGATTCATATCAATTAAGTGCTTTTGGAGGGACTTCTTATTCTTGGAGTCCTGGCGTTTTTCTAAACGATAGTACTATCCCTGATCCCATCGCCACACTGGATACCACCACCACTTTTACCGTAATTATTTCTGATTCTTGTGGAGGAGATACACTTCAGGTGACCCTGGAAGTATTCAACGATCTTATTACTCCTCCCAACGATACTATGCTCTGTATTGGTCAGTCTTACACCATGTTTTTGAATGGAGCTACACAAGCGCAGTGGACACCAATTACCTATCTGGATGATCCGAATAGTACCAGTCCAACAACTACACCAGATAGCAATATTGTTTATACCTATTTGGCGACTTCCGTAAATGGTTGTCAGTTTGTAGGTCAGGTAGGGATTTTGATGAGTTACGATGTCCCACAACCGATGATTACCGATTCGGTGTATATGTGTTTATACGACACGGTACATGTGGTTGTAGGAGGGGCAACAAGTTATTCATGGCTACCTCATTTGAATCCAGTTCCGGGTCAAGACTCTGTCTTTGTTATTGATACCTCTGCTAGCGGATATTATGTTTGTGGTTTTACCAATTCCTGCGGTACGCTTTACGACAGTTTGTATGCACAAATTCATGTGCCGAGTGTGGTTCCTGGTCCGAATCGATTGATCTGTGAAGGGGATACCACTTTTATTTTTGCCTCAGGAGCCAATTCCTATATGTGGACAGCGCCCTTTAGCTTGGATACCCTATACGGAGATACTGTATTTGTGCATCCACCGAATAAAACCTTGTACACCGTGATCGGTACAGATAGTAATGGTTGTAGTGATACGACCAGGGTGGAAGTAGGTATACGTCCGACGCCTTTGGTTTCTGTATATGCAGAGAATTATTTCTTGAATATCAATGAAGGAACCAACCTTACAGCCAATGCCTCTCCTGCTGGAGGTAGTTTTCTGTGGTATCCTGCAGACTATTTAACTTGTACAGACTGTCAATCTACGTATGCCAAACCAGATGGAGCAATCACATATTATGTCGAGTACACAGATTTGAATGGGTGTTCATCCACCGCTCAAGTGCGAATTGAATTTGAGCCGCTTATTTGGATTCCGAATACATTTACTCCGGATGGAGACCAACACAACAATGTGTTTTCTGTCGTTCACGAGGGCGTTAACGAGTTTGAATGCTTGATCTTCAATCGATGGGGGGAGGTCATTGCAGAGCTAACGAAAAATAACAATGCATGGGATGGAACTTACAAGGGCAAATTGGTTCAAGAAGGGGTGTATACTTGGAAATTGACCTTTATCGATCGCAAGGAATCGAAACATGAAAAAGTAGGTTTTGTAACCGTTCTAAAATAATAAAGGCCTTCCGAAGAAAGCCTCTCATTTTCTATTTCATTCTTTTTATTCCTAGACGAAACGCTCATCTATTTCCATTACATGACCACAATTGTCGCATGTTCTGTCTTCTTCAGAACTATAAAATTCCTTGAATCTTGGAAGGAAATCCTTTTCGATATTGTCTAGTTTGAATTTGTAAGCTTTCAAGGCATGGTTGCACTTGTCGCAATACCACAGCAAGCCATCGTTGTATTCAGAATCTTTTCTAATTTTCTCTATTACCAATCCAACCGTGTTTTCTCCTCGAATTGGTGAGTGTGGAATTCCTGCAGGAAGTAGAAAAATGTCGCCTTCCTTAATGTGAATATCACGAACCTGTCCTTTCTCCTGAATTTTTACCAGAATATCGCCTTCTAATTGGTAGAATAATTCCTCCGTTTCGTTGTAGTGGTAGTCTTTTCGGGCATTCGGACCTCCTACGACCATTACGATGAAGTCACCCGCCTCTACGTATAAGTTCTTGTTGCCAACCGGCGGTTTGAGTAAGTCTCTATTTTCGTCAATCCACTTTTGGAGATTAAAAGGAGCAAGCATATCTAATTTTTTTCCTAAAGGTAAGAAGTTATCCTGTTTTCCTTAGCTTAAAAGAGGGAATTAATACGGGAAAACAAGTTTGTGTGAAAAAGAAAAAGGGTCGGTTGCCCGACCCTTCCTTGTGATGAAAAAAGGTTACTTTTTACTCACTCTTAGCACTGTATAACCTTGTTCATTACTCAATTTGATTAAGTAAATTCCTGGTTCGTATCTTTCAAGGTCTACTTGCAAACCTCCGATCAAAGATTGCTCTCCGAGCTCGGCAATTTTGCGACCATTCATATCCAATATTTCGACGTTTACATTTTCTTCGATAGACGCTGTAATCGTCACCTTAGCTGTTGTTGGGTTTGGATAAACCGTCATGTCAGCCAAGTTTCCTTCTTCTAATCCTAGGAAGTCACAATCTGAACGAACAGATACGGTAACAATGGATGTGTCATCGGGACAAACATCGTTTCCTACTACATATACGAAGTTGTAGTTTCCAGGAATGGATAATTCACCTGTAACAACATCAGAAGAAGAGTGCGGTTGGTTTTGTGGATCGTACCACTGACCACCAGTCATAACAGAACCTCCTAAGGCAGACAATAAGCCAGTTGGTTCATTCTTACAGATTTCTGTACTTCCGTCGTCACCAGCGCTTGATGGAGGATATACTTCGAATTGTGTTACGATAGAATCGAAGGCACAACCATCTGTAAGACGGTACTCAAAGTTGTAAACTTCATAAGCCAAACCGGATGTGTTAAACAAACTGTCATCAACAATGTGGTAAGTATTGTCAGAGTCTAACCACTGACCACCAGCTTGGTAACCGCTAATTCCGCTGAATAAGTTCATCGTATCCTGAGCACAGATATTGGTAACCGGGTTGCTTGATCCCGCATTCAAATCGATTTCATAAGCACGAATGCTATAGATACCGGTTTGAGATGTACTGTAAGAATCGTGTACCAAGAAGTACTCAGCACCTGGTGTCAATCCACAGATTGTGAAGTTTGGAGCTGCTGACGGACCATCGATTTCATCGTCGTTCGCCGCAATCAAGTTGAATGATGTGAAATCGTTACAAGTTGTTGCTTCGTACACGGCAATTTGTCCATTGAACCCTTGCTCTACACCTGAGATGCGAATTTGTCCAGTTGCTGGAGCGTTGAACTTGAACCAAGTTGTGTAACTCAAAGTGTTGTTCAACCATCCATCGGTTTCCTGAGCTCCAGTAATTGGTGGAGCAATGGTGCTTTCGTTCGCCTCAATTGATGCCCCTGAATTACTGAATGAATACGCCATGTTGTCGATCGGTAAAGTCTCCGCCATACAAACGTCGTCATTTGTTAAAGGCATCGTAAATACCAATGGCCCTACAAAATTTGAAACCAAGGTGTCACACACAGCTTGAACATACATTTCGTATACTCCTCCAGCTAGGAAGTTTGGATTGGCAACTGTGTCGCCTACCATGTTGTCACCATTGTAAACATTACCACCTGTTGCAGGATCAAATCCAGGGTTTCCATAATAAATATCGAAACCTGTTACTGGGTACATAGGGTCAAATTCAGTCCAGTTCCAGTTAGAGAACAAACTGTCTACGGCCGTTGTATTGGAAACACTATTCGGGTCAGAACACAATGGAAGTGTTTTGAAGTTGCCCATCAACGCATAACTCTGAAGAGTAGGGCTACAGTCGGCGTACACGTAAATATCGTATTCTGTCAACTGATCCAAGCCTACCAAAGTAACGGTTGGTGAGTTTTGAGCTGTAAGGGTTGTACCACTTGTTGTTGGGTCAAACCCAGCTAAACCGTAGATGATTGTCCATGCTGTATCTCCTGATAAACCAGCGGTCCAAGAAAATGCTGCTTCATCTGGAGTGATGTATTGCAATTGAAGGTTTGTCGGTTTTGGACAATCGGTATAATAAAGGTGAACACAAGAGTTTTCTTCCAAGTAAGCCGAGTTGTTCATCGAAACAATTACGTCATTGGTTGGACCTTGTACACCTATTTCGGCATCACCTCCGTTGTCGTAGTTCGGGGTACCGAAGTCAACGTCTGGGTAAACATAATACGCTTCATTGGTTGCTTCATCATAAATGAACTCAAAAGTACACGGATTCAAGTTGCTTGATCCAGGGTAGTGCGTTCTGTCTTTCCACATTACAATGAATTGACGGTTTGGTGCAGTTCCTTGCATTTCCCAAAGTACACCAACTTGGTTTGTGCCGGCAATGTCGTTGTCCAAATCCTGAACAAATGGGTAGAATCCATCTCCAGCTGCCATGGTGTAAGAAATATTGGCTGTGGTTGTGTTAACGACAATTCCACCGTTGTTACCAACAGTAATCGTGTTCACTTGAGTTCCTTGGAATAACCACGGGAATGGCAAGGTGAATCCAGCTTCTGAATCGTCCGTCAAGTTCAAATCAATACCCGTGTTGGTTATATCAATGAACCCAGGCCCACAAGTAGCATCTGCTTCCATGTACATTCCTTGATCGAAAGTGTGGAATGCAACTGGACCTACTAGGAAAGAAGTATCACCAGGAGTACATACCGCACGTAAGTATACTTCGTAGAATGTGTTCATGGTCAATCCCGTAATTGTATCAGGGTTGTTTCCTGTAAGATGCGATCCAGAACCTGTTCCAGGTGTAAATCCTACCGGACCCCATTCAAGTTCCCATTCCGTTTCTGAACCAGTTGTTGTCCATTGCAAAATCGCAGAGTTGGTATCTGAATCAACCAAATTGAATGCAATTGGAGCTGGACATGTTGGTGCTTCTGTGATTGAAACATCATCCAACAAAATATCATTGTAGAAGTCACTACCATTACCTCCAGATTCACCTCTGAAACGAACTTTTACCAAATTCGTGTTGTAAATCATAGAAGGAGGGATGATGAAATTGAATTCTGTCCACTGCGGACCGAAATCACCTACAACAGTACCTAAAGGTTGCCACGAAACACCATCATATGCTTCAATATAAGTAGGGTTGTAATCTGCAAGTGATCCATCATAATGAGACCAAATCCAGAAACGCAATTCTGGTACGTTCAATGCTGTAACATCAATGATTGGCGATTCCAAAATAACACCTACATCAGTACCAGAGTGATCCAAAGTAGCGTAGTTCCCGCTAGCACCACTTGTATGATCTAATGTACCTGAGGCTGTGTAACCAGGGTTTCCTGGAAACTGCCATGGACCTCCAGTTGTGGCACTTTGTGACCAACAGTTTGGAGTTGTCGTTGTTGTGAAATTCTCTGTCCAAGGAGCAGGAGAATATGCACACTGAGTTGTGAAACTTGCTGGTCCACCCCAAGGGCTTGTGGTACCACCACAGTTTGTTTGTACGTACACATGGTAGTCCGTTTGAGGACTTAAACCAGTTACGTTTGCCGAAGCAGTACCAACACCTGTTTGTGACCCTGTTTGAGCCCCAGTACCAGGGGTAAATCCTGCTGGACCCCACTCAACATTGTAGTCAACAGCACCTGCAACTGCATTCCAATTGGCAACGGCTGAAGTTGCGAGAACACTGCTTGCCGAAACGTTATCTGTCGGCAAACAAGATGGAGCCGAATTGACGACAACTTCGTAATCCTCAGCTTCACCATACGTCCATCCACCACAAGAACCAGTAGCTGTTACTGTGTTGTTGTAACTACAAATGACACGCATTCGGGTAGAACCCAATGTCGCAGTAGCTGGTACGTTAATTTGAATTGTTTCCGTTCCGCCTGAAGCAGTAACGTTCAAATTCCCGTAGAATTCACCAGCATCTGTAAAACTTTGGTTTTGGTTCCAGTCAATAAAGACTCCGATACCTTGACCATAAGATGGATTGACAGTTACTTGTATTGAGTAACTCAATCCTTGATTCATACCAGCGCTCATCGTCGCCGTATAATCACTGTATGAACCCGCTGAACAACCAGAACTTTGATTGTTAATCGATCCTGTTGCTACACCATCAATGTAGTCACCAAAAGTACAGCCTGTCGAGAAGGACGGGGTACAATACTGTGCTAGAAATTGAGAAGGTAACAAGAGGAGACCTAAAACACCTAAGAGGTAGTAATAATTTTTCATAACCTAATTTTTAGTTTGGCTCAAGTTACGACAATTTTAACAATTAACAAAAATCAATTTTGTTAAAATATCGAGTTAAACGGTAAATATTATATACTAAACGGTAAATTTCAATGATTAATGGAAGGGTGATTTTTGGCTTCTTTCCCAGATAAATCAATCTTTCCCTTACATTTGTGTAGTTAAAAGATTAGGCATGAAAGGGAAAACAGCATTGGTTTGTGGAAGCACACAAGGTATTGGAAAAGCAACAGCAAATAAATTGGCAGCGAATGGTTTTAACGTCATTCTACTGGCGAGAAATGAAGCGAAGTTGAAAGCCGTATTGAGTGAGTTGCCAAACGATGGATCTCAGCAACATCATTTTTTAGTGGCTGATTTTACCAATCCAGCTGGGTTAAAAACAGTTTTGAATGAATATTTATCGAAAGGCAATAAGATTGATGCCTTGGTGAATAACACAGGGGGGCCAAAAGGAGGAGCCATTGTGGACGCAGCGGTTGAAGAGTTCATTGCCGCGTTTCAACAACACTTAATTTGTAATCATATTCTTGTTCAAGCGGTTTTGCCAGGAATGAAGGCGAATGGCTGGGGAAGAATCGTGAATGTAATTTCTACTTCTGTAAAACAACCTTTGAACAATCTTGGGGTGTCCAATACAATTCGTGGCGCTGTAGCCAACTGGTCAAAAACACTGGCGAATGAAGTGGGAGCCTTTAATGTTACGGTCAACAATGTACTGCCTGGAGCAACAGATACGGAGCGTTTGCAGACGATAGCTCAAAACAAAGCAGGAATGACCCAGGAATCAATTGATGCAATCTATAAAGAAATGGCTGCGGAAAGTCCGATGAAGAGAATTGCGAAGCCGGAAGAGATTGCTGCTGCCATTGACTTTTTGCTGTCAGAAAGTGCTAGTTACATCAACGGAATCAATGTTCCAGTTGATGGCGGAAGAACCAAATCATTGTAAGAACTACTTGAGCAAGGTTACATGGCCGTGCTCTACCAAATTGATATCATAGAGGGTGCTGTACTGAATGATATAAGTGTACACGCCCTCTTTGATTAAGCGATCATTCGAATCCACTCCATCCCAACTAAAGTTCTTGTCGTTAGAGGCGAACACCAAATGTCCCCATCTGTCGTAAATACGAATATTGAAATCTGTAATACCGATAGTAGAAACCCGGAAATAATTGTTGTATCGGTCGCTGTCTGGCGTAAAAGCATTGGGGGCATATAGGTATACTTCATCTCTTATCTCTACAGCCTTAACGATTGTATCAATACAACCTCTATCATCAGTGGCAATTAGTTCCACATCGTAAAACCCTGGTTCGGTATAGGTGTTGTTCGGATGAATCAAAACAGAATTATTTCCATCACCAAAGCTCCATTGGTAAGTAGATCCGTTGATGGTTGTATTGTGAAAAGTAACGGGCAAGCCAATGGTGACATTGTTGGAAATAATATAGAAACTAGCTTGTGGCTTCACTACCTTCACCAAGATAGAATCTCGAACGAAAAATGTTCCACAGTCGTCCCAAACCCGAATAGGGTAATAGGTTGTTTTACCTGGGTTAACTGTGATTTGAGTTGTTGTATCCTGAGTTTTTTCCCACAAATAATAGTGATTCCCCCATCCCCCAGTGCTGCTTACTGAAAGTTGTGCTGGATCGAAAGGACAAATAATGGTATCAGGTGAGGTGGTCAATTCCAAAACAGGAGATGTGACGTGATAGATTACTTCAGCAGAGTCTTTTTCACCGCACTCATCCGTCACTTCAATTTTGTATACAGTGATTCCATTTGGTGGACTTACAGTTAAAAAGTCCATATTACCAACGGTGGAACCAGTGGCCAAGGTCCATTTGTAACTGTATATTCCGGTACCTCCAGTGGCATACGAAAAGAGTGTGTCGGGTATAAAGGGACATATCACCGTTTGGTCAGGCGAGGTAGTAACATCTACTGGAGGGTATACGGGCACCGTGATTGTAATGGTGTCGGTAGCCGATTGCTGCAAACAGTCGTCGGTTACTGTAACCCAGTAAGAAGTGGTCGTCATCGGGTTAACCGTGATGGAACTGGTTGTTGCACCCGTACTCCATTGATAGGTATAGGGTCCTACTCCGCCTGAAGCTACTGGCGAAATGGTATAAGATTCTCCCGGACAGTATACGCTTGCATCGTTGGCCACTACTGAAACGTCCTCTATATCGCCAATCTTCAACTCGAGCTGCAAAAAACTTTGATTGCCACAAGGGTCTAAAAAATCAAAATCGATCAATATGTTTTCTTCCACCTCGGTTACCCCATCTTGTATTGCGGTTACAATATAAGTCTTAACCGAATCGCCAGGGTTGAAAACTATCGTTCCAGGAATATTGGTGGTGTAATCAGAATTCAAAGTGGCTGAACCAGAAATATTGGTATTGACAGTATAAGTTTGATTTAAATTTTTGGTTCGTCTCACCTTCACAGTAGCTGTTACACAACCCTCAGCCATTTTCAATGGGTCTGGAAATGCGAGTTTGTCTAAAGTTGCTCTTACCTCAATAGGGGTATTTGAAGACAAACTATTTGCCTCAAGAAAAATCCCAGAATCGTAAATTCCATCCCCTACATCAGCGATGGCCATGTTTAAGTGATAGGTTTGCCCACATTGTACACGAGCAACGGCTTCGAGAACTTTGGTATAACCGTCGTATTGTACAACGATTCCATTGTTGTTGGACACATAATATTGTGGATTGCTGGCCGGTATGGCTGGAGTTTGGGTGTTGTTACCACCGTTCACGTTATTGATGGCCACAACGTCGTTCGAATTCGGAACCAAGGCAATGTTGGTTGGTGTTGGGAAACCAGGTCCAGTAATGAAGAAGCCAAAAATATCGTTGAATTCACTACCGACGAATTCTGGGTATTCTTCTGAACCAAAGACATAACGAAACCGAATGGTATCTGAATAAGGAATGAAATCAAACTCTAGTCGAGCAGCATTGTAAGTAACCGCGTTTCCGCCCAGTTGATTGTTCAACAAGGGATAGCCAGGGTAGCCATTATTGGTTCCTCCATCTGGCTTGTTATTTGGGCCATGTGGACCATCGCCGTTATTGGAGATTGTTCCAGTTGTAATGACAATACCAGAGCTCAGCCCCATTGTTTGTGGGCCGCAGGTAAAACTACCGATTGCTCCGGGAGAACCATTGTATGTAATGTTCGAAACGGAAACCCCGTTCCCCAAAAGGACGTTTTGAACTAGGTTAGTAGGTGATATACCTCCAGTCGTGCTTAGTTGAGAGAACATTTTTGTTCCCACAAATAACAGACACATACTAAAGAGGTATTTCATGAATATAGTTTCACCTTTTTAACTTAACGTAAAATTCTAGATTTAGTTGGACCAAAACGTCACAGAAATCGTTCCAATTTTGATTTTTACACGATTTTTAACAGAATAGTGTCAGATTAAAGTAGTTTAGTGAAATTTACGATTTTTCTAATTGAATATGAGTAGGTGGCAAAAAATAGTGGATGCGCTGCGCAAGGAGAGTAAAATTTCATCATCTAACCCGAGAACTTTCGAGGAAACTTGGAGTTTTACCACTAGTCGCATTCGTTTGATTTCCCTCTTTGTTTTGTTGCTTTTGGTTTTTGGTTCTGGTTTCACCTACTTGGTTTTAAAGGGGCCTTTTGCAGGATTCTTTTCAAAAAATGATAGAAGCATAGAAAGAGGTCAATTGGAAAAGCAACAGGTTCAAATTGAAAAATTATCAGCCACAATAGATGAGCAAGAAACCTTCATCTACAATCTTCAACAAGTGATCTTAGGGAATATTAAACCTGAGGAGGTAAGGAAGAAAAAGAATATCAATCCGGTAGATTACAAGGATTTGAATGCAGAAAGTACGGCGCAAGAAAAAGAGCTTGCTGAGAGGGTGAAAGAAAACATGAAGTCGGCAAATACCATCAAAAACAAGGAGGAGCTCGTGTTGTTTGTCAATCCCGTTCAAGGTAAAATTTCAGATGGCTTTAACAGAAACTCGCACCCAGGCATTGATATTGTGGCCAAAAAAGACGAAGTGGTGAAGGCTTGTTCTGCTGGGGTGATCTTGTATGCGGGTTACTCCAAAGAGGATGGTTTTTTCATCATTATGGATCACGGCGACGAATCACAATCGATCTACAAACACAACAAAGTGAATTTGAAAAAAGCGGGACAAAGAGTTCAAGCGGGTGACCCGATTGCCATCGTGGGAAATTCTGGAGAAAATTCTTCAGGTCCGCATTTACACTTTGAATTATGGCTCAATCAGCAGCCTGTAAACCCGAAGGAATACCTGCGATTTTAAGAAAGAATTCCTTGCATGGTACACAGACGGTAATACGTCCCTTGTTTTTCCATCAATTCGTCGTGTCTACCTGTTTCGATGATTTCTCCCTTGGATAAAACCAAAATATTATCTGCGTTGCGAATGGTGCTCAAGCGGTGCGCTATCACCAATGAAGTTCTATTGTTCATCAATTTCTCCAAGGCTTCCTGAACCATTACTTCGCTCTCCGTGTCCAAAGCAGATGTAGCTTCATCCAAAATGAGAATGTTGGGGTTTTTGAGAATGGCACGAGCTATGGAAATACGCTGTTTTTGTCCACCGGATAATTTATTGCCACGTTCACCAATGTTGGTGTTGTAGCCATCTTCTAATTCACAAATGAATTTGTGTGCATTGGCAATTTTGGCCGCGTTTTCAATTTCTTCCTGAGTGGCGTTTTCCATACCAAAGGCAATGTTGTTGGCTACCGTATCATTGAACAGAATGGATTCTTGAGATACAATCCCAATATGGTCGCGCAAATTCTTTAATCCAGCTGTACGAATGTCAACTCCATCAAATAAAATATCTCCTTCAACCGTGTCGTAAAAACGAGGAAGCAAATCTGCAATCGTAGATTTACCACTGCCTGATTCTCCTACCAAGGCAATTTTTTGACCTTTCGGAACCTGGAAGTTGATGTTCTTCAAAACCCATTCTTCTCCATACTTAAACGAAACATTTCGATACTCGATGGCGTTTTTTAGTTCGCCAAGTTCAGTTGGATTTTCAACCTCGCCAATTTTCTCATCGGCATCCAAAATGTCGTTGATTCGGTCCTGACTTACTGAAGATTTATTAATAAAGGTAACTGAGTTCGCAACGCCTTGTATCGGGCGAAGCAATTGAGAGAAAACAACGATAAAGGCAATGAACTCCTGACCGGAAAGAAGCGAATTCGATTCCAAAATCATTTTTCCGCCAAACCAAGCCAAACAAAGCATGACTCCTGCGCCTATTGTCTCGTTTAATGGAGAAGATAAATCTCCTTTTCGGAAACTGCGAGTTGCATATCGCTGGTGACTCAAGTTTACATGCATAAAATTTCTAATCATTTGTAGTTGACCATTGAAGGCTTTAATGATTCGAATTCCACTCAAGGCTTCTTCAAGGTTCGAAAGCAACAATGAAATTTCCTTTTTCTCCTTGGCAGATGTTCGTTTCAAACTTTTTCCAATTCTAGAAATTACAAAAGCCGAAATAGGAAGTAAAATGAAAGAGAAATAAGTCAAAGTCGGACTCCAATATATCAAGACACTGATGTGCATGATAATCGCTAGTGGCTCGCGGAAGAATAGTTCCAAAATGGCTACAACTCCGAGTTCAATTTGTCCGACGTCATTGTTCATGCGCGACATCAAATCCCCTTTTCGTGCATCACTGTAATAGGACAACGGAAGTTTCATGGCTTTTTTGAAAAGAGCGTCGCGAACGTCTCTTACGACCGACATGCGCAGCTGACTTTGGTGCCAAATAGCGATGTAGCGCGATATGTTTTTCAATAAAAAGGCAATGAATACAGTGACACAAACAAATAGCAAGGCATCACTCGCACTTTTGGCAACCATTTGTTGCATGAAGTAATTGTAATAATCCTGACAGTAAAAAAGGAAGTTCTCAAAACCACCCGTGTAAACAGGTTTTTCCAAAGGAATAGTGTCGGCTCCCTCATCAAAGATCAATTTCAAAAATGGGATGAAAAGGATGAAGGAAATAAGATTAAAAACCACGAACAATAGGTTGAACACGATGGTCATGATGGCGTGCCACTTGTAAGTGAAGGTATATCTATATAATTCGCGTAAATTCTTCATGATGCGCAAAGATAGCTTTTAGCCGAACAATATGTATTTTTGCGGCATGAGTTCAATTCGTCAAAATAGAATAGAGGCAAGCATTCAACAGGAGTTGTCTATGTTTTTTCAAAGAAATGCTTCAGAAATTTGCTTGGGAGCTATGGTTTCTGTTGCTACAGTGCGCGTAACTGCTGATTTGTCTTTGGCGAAATGTTACTTGAGTGTTTTTGCAGGTCCACCGGCAAAAGAAGTAATGGATAACATTCAAAACTCAAAAGGGCGAATTAGAGGTGAAGTAGGAAAGCGCTTGAAGAACATGAAAAAAGTTCCTGAATTAGCCTTTTTCTTGGATGACTCACTGGACTACGCTCAAGAAATAGACGACCTACTAAAATAGTTTAAGATCAACGTTTCCTATTATATAGCGCGTCGTTATTTATCCGCTCGCAAAAAGAAAAATGCGATTCACTGGATCACGCGCGTATCGGTCATCGGTATCTCGATTACCACCGCAGCCTTAATCATCCTTCTTTCTGCCTTCAATGGTATCGAAAGCATGGTTGAAAAGCTTTACTCCGATTTCGATTCAGACATTACCATTCGTTCTGCTGAATCAAAAACGCTGCAAGCCAATCAAGTTGACACCAATTCCATTTTACAAGTTGAGGGAGTGAACATGATTCTCCCTGCTATTGAGGATGTTGTGGTGTTGAAGCATGAAAAGAAATGGGTGAATGCCAAAATTTTAGGTGTTCCTTCTCGCTTTCTTACCATGTCAAGAATGGAAGAGCACATGATTGACGGTTTTCCCTTTTTGGAGGAAAGGGGAGAAGATCTTGGGATTATTGGAGCTACTCTGCTGGATAAATTAGAAGGCTTCATCCCATCCAGTGGTTACGAGACTGTATTTATGTACGCCCCCAAACGCAACATCAATATCCGTTTCGGAAAAAACCCTTTCCGTACACAGTTCATCAAGTTGTCGGGAAGAATGAATTACAACCGCGAAGTGAATGTGGAATATTTGGTTGTCCCCATTCAGGTGGCAAGAGATCTTTTGGATTATCCAACCGAATGCACTTCTTATTTTATTGACGTTAAAGACGGGCACGACACCGAAGAGGTACAAGCAGCAATTCAGCAAAAGCTAGGGAAGGATTTCCAGGTGCGAACGAGTTATCAAAAGAATGAATTGATCTATCAAACCAGCAAGAGTGAGAAGAGAATTGTCATTATTATTCTCTTGTTCATCTTTTTGATTGCAGCCTTTACGTTGGTAGCGGCATTAACGATGTTGTTCATTGAAAAGAAAGACAACTTAAAAACACTACAGGCATTTGGCGCTGATGACAATTTGGTTTTCCGCATCTTCTTTTATGAAGGATTGTTGATTGCTGGCAAAGGAATTATTTACGGGTTCTTGTTGGGCTACTTGGTCTGTTTTTCTCAGATCTATTTTGCCTTAATTGAAATGCCCAATTCGGGAGGAGACGCCTTTCCTATTAATGTTACCTTTGCAGACGGCGCAATGATTTTTGCAATGGTATTCGTTTTGGGCGTGTTAGCTTCTTATTTACCAGCTAAATACATGCTTCGAAACAGAAATATTACTTACAATCAATCGTGATTTTAGTAGGTTTTTGCTGAGAAAAAATGAAAAGCCAAAAAAAAGAAAAAATGGCTTTATGGAAATCAGAATTAAATCTCTATCTTTGCGCCCAAATTACAGAATTTACTCTTAAACAAGACGATAAATGTCAAATATCAAAGGAAAAATCGCTCAGGTAATTGGTCCGGTTGTCGATGTTAGCTTCGACAAAGGAGTAGCTTTACCGAACATCTTCGATGCTTTGTTCGTTTACAAAGCGGATGGTTCAAAAGTAACCTTAGAGGTTCAATCTCACGTTGGAGAGAATGCTGTTCGTGCCATCTCTATGGACTCAACAGAAGGATTTACACGTGGATTGGAAGTTGAATCAACAGGTGCAGCGATCAAAATGCCTACTGGAGATAAAATCAAAGGTCGTTTGTTCAACGTAGTTGGTGAAGCTATCGACGGAATCAACGAAGTATCAAACGAAGGTGGTTTGCCAATTCACCGTGAGGCTCCAAAATTCGAAGATCTATCTACAGCGACAGAAGTATTGTTCACAGGTATCAAAGTAATCGACTTGATCGAGCCGTATGCAAAAGGAGGTAAGATTGGTTTGTTTGGTGGTGCCGGTGTAGGTAAGACCGTTTTGATTCAAGAGTTGATTAATAACATCGCGAAAGCATACTCTGGTTTATCCGTATTTGCTGGTGTAGGTGAGCGTACTCGTGAGGGGAATGACTTGCTTCGTGAGATGTTGGAATCAGGAATTATCAAATATGGTAAGGACTTCATGCACTCGATGGAAGAAGGTGGATGGGATCTTACTAAAGTAGATACAGAAGAGTTGAAAGACTCAAAAGCGACATTCGTATTCGGACAGATGAATGAGCCTCCAGGAGCACGTGCGCGTGTTGCTTTGTCAGGTTTGACTTTGGCTGAGTACTACCGTGATGGTGAAGGTGACGGTCAAGGACGTGATATCCTTTTCTTCGTTGATAACATCTTCCGTTTCACGCAAGCAGGTTCTGAGGTATCAGCCCTATTGGGACGTATGCCATCAGCGGTAGGTTACCAACCAACTTTGGCAACAGAGATGGGGGCGATGCAGGAGCGTATCTCTTCAACTAAGAGAGGATCTATTACATCGGTTCAAGCGGTATACGTACCTGCGGATGACCTTACCGATCCAGCGCCAGCTAACACATTTGCTCACTTGGATGCAACAACTGTATTGTCTCGTAAGATTGCCGAGTTGGGTATTTACCCTGCGGTAGATCCACTAGATTCTACATCTCGTATCTTGACTCCAGAGATTGTTGGTAACGAGCACTACGACTGTGCACAACGTGTTAAAACAACTCTTCAACGATACAAAGAATTGCAAGATATCATCGCGATCTTAGGTATGGACGAATTGTCTGAAGAAGACAAGATGATCGTACACAGAGCTCGTCGTGTTCAACGTTTCTTGTCTCAGCCGTTCCACGTTGCTGAGCAGTTTACAGGTTTGAAAGGAGTATTGGTAGATATCCAAGAAACAATCAAGGCATTCAACATGATCATGGACGGTGAGTTGGATCAATACCCAGAGGCAGCTTTCAACTTGAAAGGAGGTCTACAGGATGTGATCGAAGCTGGTGAGAAAATGTTGGCTGAAAACGCTTAATAAATCTTTAGCATGCAATTAGAAATAATCACTCCGGAAAGCAACATCTTTGCAGGCGAAGCGCAGGCAGTGCAATTGCCAGGTTTGGATGGTTTGTTTCAAGTATTGAACAACCACGCCCCAATTATTTCTGCACTTCAGCAAGGAACTGTTAAAGTAGAATTGGTCAAACCATTCGAAAGAACAGAACGCACAAGTGAAGCTATCCGTGAGGATAAAAGCAACAAAAACACAATCCTTATCGATGTAAAAGGTGGGACTGTGGAAATGTTGAACAACAAAATGATTGTTCTGGCTGAATAAGCCAAAATCAGAATAGTGAGAAGAGGGATGTAAACGCATCCCTCTTTTCGTTAATCCTTGTTAAGTCAGTATAATAAACTGTTTATAATCTACGTTGGATTCCTTATTTTCGCTGCTCGTATAAAATGACGTTACTAGAACAAATCGATACTAAAAATGTACCCGAACACATTGCCATCATAATGGACGGTAATGGTCGATGGGCGCAAAAACATGGCCTCGTTCGCTTGGTTGGTCACAACTATGGAGTGAAAGTGGTTCGCAAAGTGGTAAAAGCAGCCAAAATGATTGGTGTTAAGTACGTCACTTTCTACACCTTCAGTATCGAAAATTGGAACCGACCTCAAGACGAAGTGGATGGTTTGATGGAGTTGATTACGAGAAGCATTTTGGAAGAATTGCCCGACCTGATCAAAAATGGGGTACGCTTTACTACCATTGGGGATTTGGCTGGAATGCCTCAAGACTGTATTGACGCAGTGAATGAGGCAATTGAAAAGACCAAAATGAATAGTGATATTCAGATGACCTTGGCCTTGAACTATTCAGCCCGCTGGGAAATGAACAAAGCTGATCAGGAGATATCCGCGAAAGTGGCCAAAGGCGAATTGAAAGAAGAAGATATAAACGACGATACGATTTCTCAACACCTAACAACGAAAGACATGCCCGATCCGGAATTGTTGATTCGAACCAGTGGGGAGCAAAGAATATCAAACTACTTATTGTGGCAAATTGCTTACAGTGAATTGTATTTCACACCAGTACTATGGCCTGATTTTATGGATGAGGACCTGTACAAAGCAGTTTTGGATTACCAAACCAGAGAGCGTCGCTTTGGATTGGTTTCGTCGCAAATAACAAAGGATTAATGAAGAAACTAACATACCTTGCCCTCTTTGCTTTTATAGCCCTAAGCCAATTTGTTTCGGCACAAGTGGGTGACACAACTACCAATGACGGTCCCATCACCGTAGGCCCTGCCTTTTCGGTGGATTACAAAAGACCCCAAGAGTACGAGTTGGGTCCAATCCGAATCGTCGGTGCAGATAACTTTGACCATCAAGCCATCAAATTAATTGCCGGTTTGCGCCAAGGTCAAAAAATCACCATCCCAGGAGATCAAATCACAACGGCCTTGAAGAACTTGTATAACGAGGAGTTGTTTTCATCTGTTTCCATAGAGGCAGAGAAAGAAATTGCTGGTGTTTTGTACCTGATAATTCGCGTTACACCGCGCCCTAAACTATCGCGTTTCCGCTTCGAAGGAATCAAAAAAAGAGAGGCAGACAAGGTTCGTGAAGAAATCAATTTGTACGCCGGACGAACGATTACGGAGAACTTAATCTATTCTACTGAAACAAAAATTCGCGGATATTTCCGTGAAAAAGGATTTTACTCTGTAGATGTGGATATCAAACGCATCACAGATACCCTCATGACCAATTCTGAAATTTTCGTGATCCATGTAAACAAGGGAGAACGCGTTCGAATTGCAGATGTAGTTTTTGAAGGAAATGAAAGTATTCCAGATTGGAAATTGCGCATGGCCATGAAGGATACGAAACGAAAAGGACCACTGCGAGTGTTCAAAAAGTCGAAGTTTTCGATTGCGGCGTATAACCGCGACAAGCAAGCTGTTCTCGACAAATTCAACGCCATCGGACTGCGCGATGCAGAGTTTGAATTGGACACCTTCTTCCTCTTGGACCCAGCCAACCTTGTGGTGCGCTTTAAAATTGATGAAGGTGAGAAATATTACTTCGGTAACGTTTCTTGGGTGGGAAATACCAAATACCGTTCTTCATATTTAGACACAATTTTGGGGATTAAGTACGGCGATACGTATGACAAAATCTTGCTAGAAACCCGATTGTACCAAAGTCCGGATGGGCGAGATATTACTTCTTTGTACATGGATCGTGGCTATCTATTCTTCCAACTGACTCCAGTGGAATTGAATGTAGATAGTAACCACATCAACTATGAGATGCGCTTGATAGAAGGAAAAGAAGCCCGAATCAAAAACATCATCATCAAAGGGAATACGAAAACAAACGACTATGTCATTCGTAGAGAAATTCGAACCAAACCAGGTGATTTGTTCAACCGAAATGACATTATCAGAACCCAACGTGAATTGGCTCAATTGGGTTACTTCAATGAGCAGGCCTTCCAAGTAAACCCAATTCCTAATCCAGCTGATGGTACAGTGGACATTGAGTACGTAGTTGAAGAGAAATCTTCGGATCAGGTAGAGTTATCTGGTGGTTACGGAGGTGTTGGTTTGAACGGTCGTGGTACAGTGATCGGTACACTAGGGTTGACCTTTAATAATTTCTCCACGAAGAACTTTTTCAAAAAAGAAGCATGGCAACCTTTGCCTTCTGGTGATGGACAACGCTTGTCGATTCGCGGTCAAACCAATGGTCGTTACTACCAAAGTTTCAACGCTTCATTCACAGAGCCGTGGCTAGGTGGTAAAAAACCAAATTCATTGACCCTGTTTAGCAACTATACCTTGTTGTCTGCAAATGGCTTGCTGAAAACCAACCCAGATTACTCCGGAACTACCATCACGGGAATGGGTGTTGGATTCGGTAGACGTAAGAAAATTCCAGATGATTTCTTTACTGCTTATTACGAATTGGGGTATCAGAAATACAATGTAATTAATGATAGTCGCTTTGGTGTCTTGTTTACCAATGGTGTAGCACACGATTTTTCGTTGAGATACGTATTGCAGCGTAACTCCATTTCGGCGCCAATTTACCCACAGTCGGGGTCCAACCTTACGCTCACAATGAAGTCAACTTTACCGTATTCGTTTTTTGGAGATGGTCAGAGCATCGACTACGCATCGCAAACAGCAGAAGAGCGCTACAAGTACTTGGAGTACTACAAGTTAAAGTTTACCGGACAGTGGTATTTACCTCTAACCAAAGACAAGAAATTGATCCTTTCTCCGCGCATTGGATTCGGATTCATGGGGGCTTACACAGCTGCTAAAGGAGTTACTCCATTCGATCGCTTCACTTTGGGAGGATCTGGTTTAACGGGTATTTCTCAATTGGGAGGTCAAGAAATCATAGCGCTTAGAGGATACGAAGACAACAGTTTGTCCACGCAAGGAGGAGATCCATTGATTGCTAAATACACCTTGGAATTACGCTACCCTATTTCTTTGAATCCACAAGCAACCTTCTTTGCTTTGGCATTCTTGGAAGCGGGTAACACTTTCCCAACCTTGAAACAATTCAATCCTTTCAATGTGAAAAGAGCTGCCGGTGTGGGTATTCGTGTATTCTTGCCAATGTTTGGAATGTTGGGCTTGGATTACGGGTTTGGATTCGACAAAATCGATTATTGGGGACGAGGGTTCTTGAATGGACCAGAAAATCAATCTATAATGTCCAAAGGTTATTATCCAAAATTGACCTTTACCATCGGTATGAATTTGGGTGAACTTTAAAGCAATAATTGCCTATCTTCGCCGTTGCAGAGAAAAAAAAGATTCAATGAAACAGCTGCTAATAATAATTTTCGTCCTTTTTGGCACAAGCTTTGCCTATAGTCAGAAGTACGCATACATCGATTCGGAATACATTTTGAATAAAATGCCTGAATACGCTGACGCGAAAGATAAATTGGACAAATTGGCTGAGCGTTGGACAGCAGAGATTGAAGAGCGCTATGCGGCTATTAAGGCCAAAAGAGAAGCCTTCGCTCGCGAGGAAGTTTTACTTCCAGACGAAGAAAGGAAAAAGAGAGAAGAGGAAATAAATAAAATGGAAGCGGAAGCTTTGGAAATGCAGAAAATGCGTTTCGGTGTAAAAGGAGATTACTTTCAAAAGCGTCAGGAATTGATAAAACCAATACAAGACCGCGTTTTTGACGCCATGCAAACCGTTGCTTCTAAAAGAAATTATAGCTTCGTTTTCGATAAAGCGAACCAAAGTAATTTGATATACGCTGACAGTAAGTACGACATTTCGGATGAAGTGCTTCGTGAGTTGGATATCAGATAAATACATGTAAACCCTAAAAAGAAGAATGAAAAAAGTTTTATTAGCCCTATTGGTTGTATTCGGTGCAACATCGTTGATGGCTCAACAAAAGTTTGGGCATGTAAATTCTCAAGAATTGTTGGATAGCCTTCCATCTAGAAAGGCAGCCATTAAAAAATTGCAAGAATTTGAAGCTGCTGGATATGCAGAATTGCAAGAGATGGATTCTGACCTTCAGAGAGCTTACGCAAAGTATCAAAAAGACTTGCCAACCATGTCGCCTGTGATTCAAAAAATTGAAGAAGAAAAGTTGATGAAAAAGCAACAAGCTTTGCAGGAAAGAGAGCAATCGCTTCAAATCGAATTGCAAGCCTATAATCAAGAGTTGAATGCACCTATTTTGGATCGCGTACAACGCGCGGTAAAGATCGTAGCAGAACGCAAGAAATTGGCTTACGTTTTGGACGAAACCACAACCTTGTATTTCGCAGGAGGTACTGACCTCACAGCTGAAGTAATGGTTGAATTAATGAGATTAGACAAAGAAGAAGCGAAAATGTAATTCATCCTTCAACTTTGAAAGTATAATGAGCTCTCAGCCCTGCTGAGGGCTTTTTTTTTGCCTTATCGTAAGTTGTGGAAATAAAAAAAGCCTACATATCCATGCGGGCTTTTCTAATAGTTAAATTGATTAATGAAAAATCAGGCGGTTCTTGGTTTGATTTACATTAATCCCAATAGGGTTTCAAAATTTGGATTTTCAATCAAAGAATCGGTTCCAATCATTAACACTTTCTTACAATTGTTACGCTCCAACCACAATCCAAAATGAGAGGCAGAAACTTGCTTCGTTCCGTTTACATCCATTTTATGTATAGGTCGCAACTTTTTCTCGAATGCATCTCGCAATTCGATTCCATTTGCGTCTAAGTTGTGATCTTCGTGAAAAATAACCAATCCCTCAACTTCATCTTCCCACTTGTCTTCTTTGTCCAAGACCAGTGCTTCGATTTTTCTGTCTGCACACCACAATTCAATGCGTTGGGCAAACTTGGTGTTGTTTCGGGTATATATTTTATCTATCAACATTGACTTGTGCTAGAATTAGTTTCTAGTTTCAATTTCGGATGGCAAAAGTACTCAAATTTTAAGGAAGAATCCCAAAAAATGAAGATTTGTTTGTATTTATACGTATCCTAAAATTTTTAAATAATCGGCTGCGGTTTGTTCTTGCGAAAAAACTTCCGTAATCACACTTCCGTCATCGTCACGCTTGATGATAACATGTTTGGGTTCAGGAATTAAGCAGTGCTTCAATCCACCAAATCCACCAATCGTTTCCTGGTAGGCACCGGTATTAAAGAATCCGATGTAGAGGGGTTGTTCGCTGTCAAACTTCGGCAAGTAGATCGCGTTAGAATGCTGTTCGGAGTTGTAGTAATCGTCTGAGTCACACGTTAACCCGCCCAATAAAACACGCTCATAATTTTCTTCCCATCTATTAATGGCTAACATGATAAAACGCTGATTAATGGCCCATGTGTCTGGCAGATTCGTCATAAAAGAGGAATCAATCATGTTCCATTTTTCACGGTCATTCTGCTGTTTTTGATGAATTACTTGAAAAATAGCACCTCCGCTTTCGCCTACTGTAAAGGAGCCGAATTCTGTGAAAATATTTGGATCAGGAATTTCATTATCCAAACACATCTTCTTGATCTGAAGTAAAATTTCGCGAACCATGTAGGGATAATCATAATCGAATGCGAGCGACTTTTTGATCGGGAATCCACCGCCAATATTCAAAGTGTCAACCGATTCACAAACCTTTTTTAGGTCGCTGTATACGCGCAAACACTTCGTTAATTCGTTCCAGTAATACGCATTGTCATTGATTCCTGTATTGATGAAAAAGTGAAGCATTTTCACCCGAACGCGCGGATTGTCTCTTACACTTGACTTGTAAAAAGGTACGATGTCGCGGTAACGAATACCAAGTCGAGAGGTGTAAAATTCAAACTTGGGATCCTCCTCCGAGGCGATACGGATTCCTATATTGATTACTTTGTCCTCATCCACTTTTTCCAACAAATCTTCGAGTTCCTCGGTATTATCCACCACTGGAATTACGTTCAGTTTTCCCTCGTTGATAAGGCTGGCCACTTTGTCGATGTATTTCACCGGTTTGTAGCCATTGCAAATGACAGTTTTCCCTTCTGCCAATTTGCCGTTTTCGTATAACTTCTGAACGATATCTATGTCGAAGGCAGAGGATGTTTCGATGTGAACATCATTCTTCATAACCTCGTCCAGCACATAACTAAAGTGCGAACTCTTGGTACAGTACGCATACTGATATTTACCTGTGTAACCGATGTTGTGAATGGCCTCTCTAAACCACCCTTTGGCACGCTGAATATTGTTTGAAATCTGAGGAAGGTAATTGAACTTCAAAGGGGTTCCGTGTTCCTCTATCAAACGCATCAGATCTATTCCGTGAAAGAGAAGACGATCGTCTCTCAAAGAAAATTCGTCTTGCGGAAAATCAAAGGTTTGATCAATTAAGTCGATGTATTTCGTTCTCATTTACTTACAAACTTAGTGGGCCAAAAATTGAATCGCCTTGTCCAATGGTCTCGCAACCACTGCTTTGTTATTCCTAACCACAATCGGGCGCTCAATCAATTGTGGGTGCTTTACCATCGCTTTCATGATGGCTTCAGAGGAAAGTTTTTTGTCTGCGTATTGTTCTTGGTAAACTTTCTCCTTTGTTCGGAGTAATTCAGCAGGTTGCATGTTTAATTTTTCCAAAACCCCACGCAGATCTTCCAAAGTTAACTCTTCTTTAAGGTACTCGAAAGTCTCAAATTCAAACGCTTTTTCTTGAAGGTAGTTCACAGCTTCTCTACTTTTCGAGCAACGAGCATTGTGCCAAATTTCTATTTTCTTGTCTCCCATTAATTTCCAAATGTCATTAAGTAACTTTTCAAGAATTCATTGATTTCTCCGTCCATTACGGCATCAACATTTCCTGTTTCGTGTCCGGTTCTTACGTCCTTGACCAATTTATACGGATGCATCACATAATTGCGAATTTGTGACCCCCATTCGATTTTCTTCTTGCCAGCCTCAATTTCATCTCGCTTTTCCATTCGTTCGCGATAAGCAATTTCATACAACTGTGATTTCAACAATTGCATGGCCTTCTCCTTGTTGGCCAATTGCGAACGGGATTCAGAGTTTTCAATAATGATACCAGAGGGTGCGTGTTTCAATCGAACAGCTGTTTCCACCTTGTTTACGTTCTGTCCTCCAGCACCACCACTTCGGAAGGTGTCCCAGGTAATATCGGCTGGATTTACCTGAATTTCAATTCCATCATCTACTAGAGGGTAAACATAGACTGAAACAAAGGAAGTGTGTCTTTTGGCGTTGGAGTCGAAGGGAGAAATACGTACCAAACGATGCACACCATTTTCTCCTTTTAGGTAACCAAAAGCAAATTCACCTTCAATTTCCAAAGTAACTGTCTTGATACCAGCAACGTCGCCGTCTTGGTAGTTTAATTCCTTTACCTTATAGCCGTTTTTTTGAGCCCACATGAGATACATGCGCATCAACATTGATGCCCAATCACACGACTCGGTTCCACCAGCTCCAGCCGTAATTTGAAGGACAGCACTAAATTTGTCTTCTTCGTCGGCCAACATGTTTTTCAATTCCAATTCTTCGAGCTGCTGAATGAGGTCCTCGTAGTGTGTATGGAGAGCTTCTTCCTCGTTGGGGTCTTCCTTCGCGAAGTCAAGCAAAACCTGTAGATCATCTGCAGCCGTTCGCAGTTTTTGATACGCTTCAACCCAACTTTTGATGCTGCGCAAATCTTTCATGTGACTTTCGGCAGTCTTTGGGTCTTCCCAAAAACTTGGATCTTGGGTTTTCAATTCAGCTTCCTGAAGTTGTATTTCTTTCTCGGGAATGCGCAAGTACTGATGAATTTTCATCACTCTATCTTCCACTTCCTTAATTTGATCCTGATTTATCATTTGCGGGCAAAATTACGAAAAAGGCAAGTTTTGTTGTGTGTAAATTGAGATCATACTTGGGAGGGACAATAAAGTGAAAAAACACCAGCCCATTTGGTTTAATTCCGTTAAGAAAATTTTACATTTGTCGCTCTAATTTTATAGATCATGAATATTCCTTCAAATTTGAAATACACCAAAGATCACGAATGGGTGTTGGTTGACGGAGACGTTGTTACCATTGGAATTACGGACTTTGCTCAAGGCGAGTTGGGAGATATAGTTTACGTTGAAGTTGAAACAGAAGGCGAAACGATGGATGCTGAAGAAGTTTTTGGTACCATTGAGGCCGTAAAAACAGTTTCTGATTTGTTTATGCCCGTAACAGGTGAAATTATCGAGTTCAACGAAAACTTGGAAGCAAATCCTGAAACGGTTAATTCTGATCCTTACGGAGACGGATGGATGATTAAGGTGCGTTTGTCAAATCCAGCTGAGTTGGATAACTTGATGGATGCAGCGGCTTACCAAGATCTAGTAGGTTAATCGAAGCCCCGAAAAAGTGAGATACTATATTGTGAGTATCTTGTGGACACTTCTAATTGGCTTTCTATTTATTGGAGTTGATTTTCCGGAGTTACACAACGGAAGCAGTTTTGCTCCGAAGTTCAGCTTACAGTATTTTTTGACCTTTGCCTGGTTGGCTTTTTTATGGACAAGTAGCTTCAAAAGGCAACTTGGAAATAGTCAACTGAGGAGCAAAGGGCGCTTGTACGGAATAGTAATTGCAATAGCACTGTTGTTTTTTTTGGAAATCATTTGCTTAAGTATTTTTAAGGAAAGAGTCTTTCAGTGGTATTGGAACTTATTGGGTGCATTTGGTATCTTTTGTGGAAGTTGGTTGTTTCAGTTAGTGTACCGTTCATGTTGTTGAGTTTTTGGTACGTTAATTGATAGGATATTATATATATTTACGTTCAAATTTTTTTAAGTCATGGAACTAAAGAAAAGCGAAGAAGCAAACATAGAAAAGCTTAGAGCACCGATTGTTTCTATTGGATTTTTATTCATAGGAAGCTTGGTTCTTGCTTCTTTTTCTTACACGGCAGCTACAGAGTCGGCTTCTGAGGATAAAGGGGAAAAGAAAAGTGCTGAGATTAACTATACGCAGGTAGCGCAGAAACCTGATACGCCGCCGCCGCCAACGCCACCACAAGTGGATGCTCCGCCACCACCACAAGAAGAAATTATCGAAGAAGAGAATACGGAAACAGAGCCAGAAGCGGTTGCTGCTCCACCCCCACCACCCATCCCAAAAGGACCTGAAACGAAAGTGGAAGTGAAAGAGGAGGTAATTGAATTCCCGGATGTGGAAGCTCAGTTCCCAGGAGGTGCGGCTGAATTGCAGAAATGGATTGCTGAAAATGTACAATACCCGCAAACATCGATTGAAATGGATGAGCAGGGACGTGTATATTTGTCTTTCGTAGTAGAGTCTGATGGTTCTATTTCAAACATCGCCATCGAACGTGGAGTTTCTCCAGACTTGGACAGAGAAGCAAAACGATTGGTACGCTCCATGCCGAAATGGACACCGGGTGAAGCTGGTGGTCGTAAGGCGAGAACGAGATGTCGTTTGCCAATTAACTTTACCTTGAATTAAAAAAGTTGATATAATTAAAGAGGCTGTCTCAAAAGGCAGCCTCTTTTTTTATTGAATAAAAAGTTTGCACAAAAAAACGGGAGGTTTCCCTCCCGCCGAAAGAAATATTATCTTTCTATGTGCTAATATCCTCAAAAGTAGTTTTCAAGGATTATAC
>JAOASF010000102.1 GCA_025210175.1 Crocinitomicaceae bacterium
AATAAGCCTTGGCTGTGTTGGAGTCGGGTTTCAATTGACATTTATAGGCACCCAAACGCATGGATCGACCCATTTCAGAAATATTCTTTTGTTCCTCCATCATGGAGATGACTGGGTATTTGCAATTGTCTGCTATTTCAGTGGTGTGTGCATCCGACCATCCAAGGACGTGACGAGCAAACTCGATAACAGCCACCTGCATTCCCAAACAAATTCCTAAGAATGGAACATTGTTTTCGCGTGCAAACTGAACAGCTAATATTTTTCCTGAAATTCCTCTGGAACCAAACCCTGGAGCTACCAAGATTCCGTCCAATCCTTCCAGTCTTTCGGTTACATTTCCTTCGTTTAGTTTTTCAGAGTGAATCCAGTCGATTTGAACATCACATTCGTTTTCAGCACCAGCGTGAATAAAGGCTTCTGAAATTGATTTGTAAGAATCCTTCAATTCCACATACTTTCCAACCAAACCGATTTTTACAGAAGTTTTCGGGTTTTTAATACGGCTTAAGAAATCCAACCATTTTGTCATTTCTGGTTGAGACTTCGTAGGCAAACCAAGTTTTTCTAGAACCACTTTGTCTAGCTCCTCTTGTTGCATGAGTTGTGGCACTTCGTAAATGGTAGAAGCATCTCTCGATTCGATAACCGCGTTCATACTAACGTTACAAAACTTCGCAATTTTTTTGCGCAAGGTTAAATCGAGGTTGTGCTCCGTGCGACAACATAAAATATCTGGTTGAACACCCAATTCAAGCAATTGCTTTACTGAGTGTTGTGTAGGTTTCGTTTTCAATTCACCCGCTGCAGATAGGTAAGGGATAAGTGTGAGATGCACGACGATACAATCGTTTTCAAACTCCCACATCATTTGTCGAACCGCTTCCACATATGGCAAAGACTCAATATCACCAACTGTTCCACCGATTTCAGTAATCACGATGTCGTAGGTTCCTTTAATGCCTAATATTTGAATTCTATCCTTGATTTCGTCGGTGATATGAGGAATTACCTGAACGGTTTTTCCTAAGAATTCACCTTTTCTTTCCTTTTCGATTACACTTTGGTAAATGCGACCAGTAGTTACGTTGTTGGCCTGAGAAGTTGGTACATTCAGAAAACGTTCGTAATGCCCCAAGTCCAAATCTGTTTCTGCACCATCGTCGGTTACAAAACATTCACCATGCTCATATGGATTCAGTGTTCCTGGATCGATATTGATGTATGGGTCAAGTTTTTGAATGGTAACCGTGTAACCTCTTGCTTGTAGAAGGGTGGCTAATGATGCCGAGATGATTCCTTTACCTAAAGATGAAGTAACTCCCCCGGTTACAAAAATGTACTTGGTTGAATTTGACATATAAATGAAAACGTTTGTAACTACGGGCGGCAAAGTTACATAATTGATAGCATTTACACCTATTTATTTGGAAGATTTAATTGATCCTTTCCGCGAGTGGTTAATAAGTTTGGGGTGAGTTGATCCCCACTTCGGTGAACGGCAGAAGCTTTCGTCTTTTTCCACCGAAAATGATTGGCTCCCCATTCTGTTTCAACATGGGGTAATGTGGGGTGTTTCTCTTCCATTTTTTGGGAAAGAAAGGAAGGTCGTGGGAGAGCTTGTTTTGTAGGATTTGTCGAACCCATTCGTCATCCACCCCCAGTTTGTACACGGCTTGGTTGTCGTAGGCCAGACTTTGTTTGAAACCAATATAGAATAGTCCATGACTCGTTTTACCATAAGGACGATTGGAAAGGTCGCGATAGCCATAGGGGTGTAGGGTAGGAGCATCGGTTTTCCATTCAGCTCCTCTGGTTTCTCCAGTCCAAAGTTGAATACCTAACAAATAATAGTTCTGACGGTGAAAGTAATCCACCTGTAAGATACCCGTTCGGAAGCGGTCTCTTCCTTGACCGGCAAATAAATCGTTCTCAAAAAGTAGAAACCAATGATCGAGTTGAACACCCCAAACGCCTGATCTTTGTGAAGTTTGTCGGTTGTCTTTGTACCAAATGTAGGCATATCCCAAGGCATATTTTGCCCCGCTTTGTTGGCGAACATCGTTCCATTCAGTGTGGATAAAATCGCTTGTTAAATTTTTATCATAGAGGACGATTCCTGAAGAAAATTTATTTTGAATTAAAAGTTTTCGCTTACCTAAATTGTACGTTGATAAACTGAGTTGATTGCTTGTGTTGAACTGGCAGTATGGGGTTTTGAAATGTGCAGAAATTTGAAATCCAGTGCTTTGAGTGTGTGTTCCGAATGACTGAATAATACTCAGTTTCAAACCAAATCCTTCGTTTTTAAAATATTGTGCACGCATCGGTGTTTTTGTTAAAAAACACACGATAAACAGCAGGGTAATTAGAGATTTGAATAGATCGAATTTTTTAGTCATTTGTATTTGCCAATAAACCTTTGGATTTACCATTTATAAAATTAACAAAACACGGCTCAATTTATCTTCTATATTTGCTAGGTGAACGGGACAAAAAAGGCATATTGGTCTTTGCAAGTTGCAGGTTGGTTGTCCTATGGAATACTAATTACCTTATTTACTTACTTGACAAAAAGTGAAGCGTTGAATACGACGTTTCTGGTGAAAGTAGGATTAAATATTGTACTTGCCATAGGGTTGACACATGCGATGCGAGCGATTTTCTTGAGAAGACGTTGGTTGGACATGGCTATGTTGCAGTTGCTGCCGAAGATTGGTGTACTAAGCATGATCTTTGCGGCTTTTCTGGTTTTGGGCAATCGCACAGCTGGTTATTTCATCAATTCTATCATGGATGGTGGTGATTCCTTTCAGTTTTCAAGGTTACTTGTAGACTGGCTATCCAATTTGGTACTGATTCTCTTTTGGAATAGTGTTTATTTCTCTTATTCTTATTTCACGCGTTACTACTATCAGGAAATCAACAATTTGACCATTGAATCCAATTTAAGAGAAACGGAGCTGAAGAATTTACGCAATCAATTGAATCCTCACTTCTTGTTCAACTCCTTGAATTCCATCAAAGCACTTATAGAAATTGATCCTGTGAAGGCCAAGGATTCTTTAACTGTACTATCCAACATCCTGAGAAGTAGTTTGCAAATTAGCAACGAAGGATTGATTCCACTGAAAAAGGAAGTGGAGTTGGTAGAAAATTACTTAAAGATTGAAAAAATTAGATTCGAAGAAAGGCTCAATGTAGTTTGGGATATTTCAGAGGATCACATCGAGGATATTAAAATTCCTCCTTTTGTCTTGCAAATGATGGTGGAAAACGCGGTAAAACACGGTATTTCCAACTTGGTAGAAGGAGGTAAAATCAACATAGTTATAAAGCAAAATGAGCAAGGCTTGATGATTCAAGTCAAAAATTCTGGGCAGATGAATGCAAATGAAGAAACTTTTGGTATTGGGCTGGAAAATACAAAAAGAAGATTAGATTTGCAGTATCAGAACCGTGCGTCCATTCATTTATTTGAAGAAGAGGACATGGTTGTTTCTCAAATTTTGCTAAAAAACTAGGTATGAAAAAAATCAAAGCATTGATTGTAGATGATGAGCGTTTGGCTCGTGAAGAACTTAAATTAATGCTGAAAGATTTTCCTGAAATTGAAGTGATTGCGGAAGCAAAAAACGGAG
Source organism: Crocinitomicaceae bacterium (assembly GCA_025210175.1). Classification (GTDB taxonomy): domain Bacteria; phylum Bacteroidota; class Bacteroidia; order Flavobacteriales_D; family Crocinitomicaceae; genus UBA2040. The sequence goes on from JAOASF010000102.1 coordinate 3,642, forward strand.
AGGAGGGAATTCAGTTCAATACCGAACTTCGTCCTGATTTGATTTTTCTTGATGTATCGATGCCTGGTATGACCGGGTTTGAGATGATCAAGCAATTGGATGAAATCCCCAATGTAATTTTCATTACCGCCTTCGACGAATTTGCCTTGAAAGCTTTTGAGGTGAGTGCCTTGGACTATTTGTTAAAGCCAGTAGAACCGGTACGTTTAAAGGAGGCAATCCAAAAAATAGAGGAGAAGGACGATTTTTCATCCGAAGTAAAAATCACACCCAATCGTCAGAATCGCTTTCTCACGATCAACGACCGTGTTTTTATAAAAGATGGTGAACGTTGTTGGTTTGTGGAAATCTCAAAAATCCGCAAGTTTGAAAGCGAAGGAAATTACGTAAAGATTTTCTTTGATACCTTCAAACCGATGGTATTGCGCACCTTGAACAGTTTTGAAGAGCGTTTGCACCCAGAGGATTTCTTCAGAGCTTCACGAAAGCATTTGATCAATATACATTGGATCGACACCGTTGAGAACTGGTTCAATGGCGGTTTGCTATTGACCATGAAGGACGGAGAGAAAATTGAGGTTTCGCGTCGTCAGGCTATCAAGTTCAAAGATGAGCTAGGTTTTTAAGCCAAGCGTATACAGTTTTCCTCTAGGACAATCATTCTTTCTTTGTAGAGCATACCAATGGCCTTTTTAAAGGTCTTTTTACTCATGCCCAATTCTTCTCGAATTTCGTCTGGATCTGTTTTGTCAGTAAGGAATAACACTCCGTCACGAGATTTGATGATGTCCAATAGTTCCTGGGCTATTCCTTCTACTTTTTGGTAGCCTTCTGGTTCTAGTCGAACGTCTACTTTTCCATCCTCGCGAACTTTGTAGATGTATCCCGTTTCTTTTGCTCCACGAATCAATATCTTGTTCATTTCATTCGTGTAGATGATACCGCTGTACTTGTTGTCTACAATAACACGTACGCCATTGTCCATCTTGTCGCAAATCAAAATGGGAAGGGGCTCGTTGAGTTCCAAGTCTGCTGGTGCCTCCTTCAGGTATTTTCGAATCTTGGTAGTTCCTACCAATCGATCGGTTTTATCATCCAATCGGAGGTATACCAAAATGCGATCGTCTGGCTCCAGTTTTTTCTGTTGTTCCTGAAAAGGAATCATGAGGTCTTTTTCAACTCCCCACAAGGCAAAGGCACCGTAGAAATTCACGTCGCGAATTTTGAGATAGGCGAAGGTGTTGAGGGTCAAATATGGCGTCATGGTTGTTGCTATCAGCCGATCTTCTGAGTCTCTGTATAAAAACACTCGAACTTTGTCGCCAACTTCCCATTCGTCTTTAATGAATTTTCCGGGCAACAATACATCGTTGTCTTCTTCATCACCCAAATAGGCGCCTATGCTCGTAAATCGAAGGATTTCGAGTTCATTGTATTCCCCTAATTTCATGAATTGCTTAAAAGTAAAGAGCAGAAGCTAGTTTAGAATTCACCACCATGGTTGGAAGTTTCAAGCTGTTGGTAATCAGGGATTGACCAAAGGCATCAAATTGTGGCAAAAGGCTTTCTGAGTGATAAGCAAAGGCCAGTAATTCAGCTGCTTCAGCTTTGGCGTGTTTTTCAATTTTCTTGGTAAAACTCCCTTTCGAGTCCAAAATGAAATAATCAGCCTGAATTCCGCGCTCCTCGTAATTGGTTTTAACGATGTGTATGCGCGTTTTCATTTGCATGGCCAAACGCTCGTCGGTTTGTTTTTCATACAAGATATGTACATGTCCACCAAATATATTCGCCATGTCGCCAGCAATATTGACGATCTGTAGAGATTCTTTTGTTAAATCCACTGGTACAATAACCTTTTTGATTTCCTTCAAAGGTGTTCCTTTTTGTACCACCAAAAATGGAACTTCACAAGAACGAATTACCTTCATGGCGTGTGAACCAAACACTTTTTGTAAGCCCAAGGCGCCATGAGTTCCCATGATTACCAATTGTGCCTTGGCTTCTTTCGCAAAGTTTCCGGTATCTTCTAAGAAATTCCCTGTTTTTATAAGAGGGGAGAGAGTAACACCCTCGGGTAGGCTTTGTTTCTGAATGATTGCGTCGAGTTTTACCTTGGCGGCTACAGCCTTTTTTGCTTCGTCAACCACATGCAAGAGCAAAATGTCTGTATGTACATGTTTGCCGATGTGAAGTGCATAACTTAAGGCAGTATCGCCTATTTCAGTGAAATCGTGCAACACGATGTACAAATTTTTACTCATAACGTAATCTAACTAATGTTTAATCAAATATAAAAAATCGATACACGTGTCAAACCTCGGGTGTTCAATTTAATTAACAGTGGATTTTTAGTTTCGTTTCCTCCATCTGCGGTTTTTGTTCTTCTTTAAGTTGGAAGAAGGATTGTAGGAGCTAGGCGTTTTTCCTTTGGGTGCAGCAGTATTGGATGTATTCTTGCCCTTTTTCCCTTTTTTATTTTTTTCCTCGTTGCCTTCTTCTGGCATCTGAGCTACGTGCTCATTTCCTCCACCTGGTAGTGACCCTTCACTAGGGTCTTCCCATTTGTTTTTAACCGTTTTGTCAACGAGTTTACCTGTTTTTTGATCGATAACCTTAATGGTGTGCTTTTCAGGTAGATGCGTGATGGCAATTACGTCTTCTTTGAGATACCATTTTCCTTTTTCTTCTACAAGAGCATCGTAGGACATATCAGGAACATAGTATTGATGGAAGCCTTTGAGATTAGGACTCTCAGGACTTAAGTGGTCCATTAAAATGCGGTTGTATTGTTCGTCGTATCGGAGCGACATCGTTGCATTTTCGGCGTGTTCATAAAACAAACGTCTTTTGGTGTCGTCACCCATCTTAAAGATCGGAGAACCAAGTTTGGCTGTATTGCCCGAAAAATATAGGACATCGATGATCTTGCGATTGGACATACTGGTGAACCCATCCCAACCTAAAACGATGTACATGTCTTTGGCTCCTTTTTGAAAGGGGATGATTTGATAATAAAGCGCCCCGTACCATGAATTGCTTGATATGACACCTTCCGGTCTTTCAGGTAGTACCTCACTTTCGTCGGCAAATTCAATGAGGTTGAATCTCTTTCTTCTGTCGTCGTAGCGAAGAATCAAGCATTCGTATTTGTGCGTAAAATCGTCGCGTTCAACGTTCCATGTGTAAATCTTAAACGTATTGTCTGGACTGGTGATAACCCCCATTGTCTTTAGGCGACTAAAGGAGTAATCGTAAGCATTATCCGTTTCCAAAAAGGAAATCAATTCGTTTTTGAACAGGGTGTTTTTTTCTTCCTTTTCTAAGTCGTTTGTTGCTTTTCGGAGGTCTGTCAACAAATGAGCAAGATGTTCTTCCTTCTTAATAAAAGTAGAATCCTGTGCAAAACTGAGGTTGCAAAGAAGAATGGAAAGTATGCTTAATTGTTTTACCATGTAATTGTCTTAACAAGTTTCATGCTAGAATAAGGTACGCCTAATTCGTGCATTCTTTGGTTAATTCTGCCTCTTGCATAAACGCACTCTTTAATGATATGTTGCAAAATGGAAGAGACCGATTCCAAGATTTCTTCCTCACCATGCCATTGAATGCTGGCGTCAAGGTCGGTAAATTTTAGCAATTCAATGGTTTGCAGGTGGTTATCTTTGTTCAGGGCTATCCAAAAATCACTGGGCATGCGGTCGTTTTCTTCTGAATCAGGCATTTGACCCAGAAGTCTACAATTCCAAATATGATGCGTATTGATCAATTGAGATAACAACTGACCAATGAGGTGATCGTTTTTGAGTTCTTCAGCGAGTACAAATTGAATCAACTCCTCGTTTTCAGAGGCGAGTCGCTCGAATTGTTCGGTGAAAAAATGGATCATTTTAAATTCTTAAGGTCTTGAATGGTTTGGGATGGGTTAGCTGAGTTGAATACAAAGCTTCCTGCCACCAAGGCTTTTGCTCCTGCCTTGACCAATTCGGCCCCGGTTTCCAAGTTCACACCACCATCCACTTCAATGATGGCTGAGGAGCCTTTGTTTTCAATTAGATTCGCCAATTTCTCAACCTTGTTAATGGCGTTTTTGATAAACTTTTGACCACCAAAACCCGGGTTAACACTCATGATCAAAACCAAGTCAAGCTCTTCGATTACATCCTCGAGTAAATCAACTGGGGTATGTGGATTCAAAGCAACTCCAGCCTTCATTCCGGCAGCTTTAATCGCTTGAATTGTGCGATGAAGATGTGTGCAGGCTTCGTAATGTACTGTTAGGATATCGGCTCCAACTTTCTTGAAATCAGCAATGTACTGATCCGGATTTTGAATCATTAGGTGAACATCCATGATTTTTTTGGAGTGACGACTCATGGCCTCAATCACAGGCAAACCAAAACTGATATTCGGAACAAATACACCGTCCATTACATCGATGTGAAGCCAATCACAAGCTGAATTGTTTAACATTTCAACATCGCGTTGCACATTTGCAAAATCACAGGAAAGGAGGGATGGAGATACGATTACCGACATTCTATTAATTTTTTCGCGAAGGTACAAAACAAGCTGCGAAAGAGGTGAAGGATACTGCTTCTTTCTTGTTACTTTTACCCCATGCAACACCTCTCGCTTTTCTTAATCATAGGAATTACTATTTATGTTTCGATGCAGGCTTTCAAGGATGCGGCATTAAAAAGCAAATGGACCTTTTCTCCTTACGCGGTGAAACACTACAACGAAGGAAAACGTGTTTTTTCACACATGTGGATTCACCTGGATACCCAGCATTTGATTTTTAACATGATTTCGCTTTATTTTCTGGGCGAGGTACTGTTGAAGGAATTTGTCTTCGCTTATGGGGTGACAGATGGGAATATCAAGTTTGTATCACTTTACTTAATTGGGGGAGTAATGGCCACGGTTATTCCGTATCTAAGACATAGAGACAATCCATCCTATCGTTCGCTGGGAGCCTCCGGTGCAGTGTCGGCAGTGGTTTTTGGCGCCATAATATGGAACCCTGAAATGCGATTGGGTTTCTTTTTTCTTCCCTTTTACTTTCCTGCCTATTGGTTCGGAATTGGATATTTGATTTATGAATTTTACATGGATCGAAAGGGAAATACCGGTATTGCGCACGATGCTCACATAGGCGGAGCAGTCACTGGTATTATTTATATCTTAGTTATCAACTTCCCAAAAGGGCAGGCGTTTTTAGATTCATTTTTATAAAGTATGTCGTACAAATTTGTCAACAATAACGGTAAAATAATTCCGGCTGGAGGTTATGTTTTGGAGGCCGGTAATAGAGCCTATTTGTATGGAGACGGTGTTTTTGAAACCATTCGCGTTTTTAACGGTCAGGTGATCAACCTCTCCAATCACATTGCCCGTTTGGTGGAAGGTGCAAGTCGATTAAAAATGCGGATTCCTGCTTTTTATACGGTAGAATTTTTCCAAAGACAAATTGAAGAACTCGTACAGAAATGTGAAATAACCAAAGGGGCTCGAGTTCGTTTGTCGGTCGATCGAATGTCGGGCGGAACCTACATTCCAGATCAAAATGAACCCACATTTTTCATCGAAGTTTATCCGATCAATGAATCCGATTTTGAATTGAACTCGAAAGGGTTGGAGGTGGACGTGTTTATGGACATGAAGAAACCGAAAGGGAAACTGGCGAATTACAAAACGAAAAATGGTTTGTTGTACGTAATGGCTGGTATTTCGGCTCGAGAAAAAGGAATAGATGAGTACCTGATAATGAACGAGTCCAACGGTATTATCGAAAGTTCCAATTCTAATTTATTTGTAGTGAGTAACGGTGTGCTCTATACACCTGGTTTGGATGAGGGTTGTTTGGCAGGAACCATGCGCATGCAAATCATAAACCTGGCTTTACAAAATGGGTTCAAGGTATACGAGTGTACCATTTTGCCACAAAACTTACTTTCGGCAGACGAGGTGTTTTTAACCAACGCAATTCGTGGAGTTGTTTGGGTTGTGGGGTATCGAACCAAGCGATTCTTTAACAACACTTCTCGCAAGTTTGTAGCCTTACTCAATGATTATTGGGAAAAGGAACTCAGTGGGGAAACCGACTCCTCATTGTTAGACGACGAGTAAACCGCTGTATTTTTCCTCCTCTATTATTTGTTTCAAGCTTTGGTACAGATGTTCGAATTCTTTCTCTGTGGTGTACCATGCACATGAAATTCTCAGGTAAATCTGATCGCCATGCGGCATAATTGGGATCTCAATTTTGAAATCGGAATAAAGCACCTCTTTCAATTGAAAAGGATTCGCTGTTTTGATTGGGAATGATAGAATTTGACCAAAAAACGCTTCACTTTTAGGTGCCAATAGTTGGGTGTGAAGAAGTTCGCAGAAACGATCGGCCTGCTGAAGAAGGGTTTCAGTGCATCTTTTGGCTTGTTGTTTCCAATCGTTTTTTTCCAGAAATGCTATGGCTTTTGGAAGGGTCAAATAGGCCGAGAAATCTCTCGTTCCATTGAATTCATGATGATCGATGAAGGTGCTTTCACCTGGAAAAGCTGCTTCATACCCCCAACTGACAACAAGAGGCTCTAATAAGTGTTGTTTATCTTTTTTGGCCCATAGAAACGATGATCCCTTTGGGGTGAGCATCCATTTATGGCATGCTCCAGTGTAGAAATCTGCATCCAATTCAGCCATGTTAATAGCTATGTGCCCTGGGGAATGTGCGCCATCTACGATGATGAGCAGTCCTTTTTTGCGGGCTTCTTGGCAGATTTCTTTTACGGGTAATTTCAAGGCTGTGGAACTCGTTATTTCTGAAATAAACACCACCTTGGTTTTGTTGCTGTAACCTTTCCAAAAGTCTTCCAAAAAGGCTTCTTTGCTTTGGATGGGCAAATTTATTTTTTGACGGACATAGGTCGTTTGGTTTTCCAAGCAGTAGTGCTTCCAAGTTCTATCCATGGCGCCGTATTCCAGATCTGTGGTGAGTATTTCATCGCCTGGTTGCAAATGCAAACTATCGCGTAGGATATTGATAGCAAAAGTTGGATTGGGAACAAAAACCAAATCGTTCGCCTCAGCGTTAATAAAGCGTGCAAGTGCCTCTCGAGATTCTTTCATCAGTTTAGGTCCTTTTTGAGTGATGAACTGAACGGGGTCGTATTCGAGTTGTCTTTGCCAGTTTTGATAATCTTCAAAAATTTCAATCGGACAGGCCCCAAAGGATCCATGATTTAAAAAGGTAAGGTTTTGATTGAGAAGAAAATTGGAGCGTGAGATCATTTGGCAGCTTTTAAATTAATCTTAAATTCAAGTAAAAATAGAAAAATAGCCTTCGAATAAAAGTGGTAACTGCATCCATTTGCAGTACCTTCGCCCAATATTTAAGAGGCATTTTTTAGACCATTTAAATCAAGTTCGATCGGTTATGAATCAAAACGAAAAGGAAAGATTAAAGGAACTACTTTCTTACGACATACTGGATACGGAAAAAGAGGAAAGCTTTGATGCTCTAGCCCGCTTAGCAGCTCAAGTTACCGGTGAAGACCACGTGTTGATTTCCATGATGGACGAGGGACGTCAATGGCACAAAGCTCAGTTGAACTTTGAAGGTAACAATGTAGATAGAGAACTGACCTTTTGCCAGCACACCATTTTACAAGACGACCTGTTGGAAGTTCCCGACTCCACCAAAGATGCTCGTTTTAAAAACAATCCTTTCGTAAAAGACGAACCCAAAATTAGGTTCTATGCAGGTATGCCGCTTCAAACCGAAAACGGATACAACATTGGTACCATCTGCGTTATCGGTATGAAACCCAAGGTGCTCAATGAACAGCAAAAGGACGCACTAAGAACGATCGCACAGCAAATCATGCTGCTTCTCGATATGCGCAAGAGAAACCTCAAGTTGGCAAGTGAATTAGATGCTTTGGTCGAGGAAAAATACAAGGAAACAACCGATCGCTTAGTAGAAAAGGAGAAAGAGGTAGACTACTTAATGGATGCCTTGAACTTGACTACAGCCATTGTTGAGATTTCTCCAGATGGAATGGTGCTAGCGATAAATGACCAATTCGAGCGATTGCTCCACATTAAAATGGAGAATTGGATCGACAAGCACATCAATAAGCTAAACGAATTGGTGGTTCCCGAAGAAGGTAGGGAATGGAAATGGAAGGACAATGATTCCAACCTTTACCACAATGGATTGATGCAGTTTCACTCTCGAAATGGTGAATTGGTTTGGATTTACGGAACATACTCACCTATATTGAATGCAGCGGGAGAAACCATCAAGGTTTTGTTGTTGGCAACAGATGTTTCAGCCGAAAAAATGGCAGAAATGGAGTCAAATAAGGCGAAGGAGTTGGCCGAAAAAGCAGCTGAGGCACGCGATAATTTTATCGCCAATATGAGTCACGAGATTCGCACCCCCATGAACGCCATCATTGGGTTTACGGAATTACTTGAACAAACAAAGCTAAATCATAGCCAATCGGAATATGTCAACGCGGTAAAATTAGCCGGGTCCAACCTACTGTCCATTATCAATGATATTTTGGATACTTCCAAAATAGAATCGGGGATGTTGACCATCGACCACGATCCTTTTTCGTTGTCGGAAGTACTGACCAACACAAAAAATATTCTCGGCGGAAAGGCAGCTGAAAGAAACATAGCCTTTAAGGTTTTCTCCGAACCGAATATCCCAGATCGTTTGATAGGAGATGCGAAACGTCTTTCTCAAATTTTGATCAACCTTATCGGGAATGCCATCAAATTTACAGACGTTGGAAAGGTGACGCTCAATGTAGAGATGGAAAAAAGTACTGAATCAACGGTTCAATTGCTCTTTACCGTCGATGATACAGGAATTGGTATTCCTGAGGAGAAAATCGATCACATTTTTGAACGCTTTACACAAGCCGATGAGAATACGACTCGTTTGTACGGAGGTACAGGCTTGGGACTGAACATTTCCAAACGATTGATTGAAATTCAAGGAAGCCAATTGAAGGTTACCAGTCAGGTTGGTCGAGGATCTCAGTTTTTCTTTAGCATAGAATACGGTATAGCCTCTTCGGTAAATCCAGTGATGCCATTTCCAGATAAGCAACAGATTATCTCTCAAATGAAGGTGAAGGCCTTGATGTGCGAAGACAATACTCTAAACCAAAAATTAGCCGAAATTGTCTTTAAAAATTATGGGTATGATCTTACGATTGTACAGAACGGTCAAGAAGGGGTGAACTTGCTGCAGAATGAGACTTTCGACGTGGTTTTGATGGATTTACAGATGCCTGTAATGGATGGATATGTGGCTACACAAAACATTCGACAGGTTTTGAAAATGGATATACCGATCATTGCTCTTACAGCCCATTCTTTGATTGGCGAGAAAGAAAAGTGTTTGCAATGTGGGATGAACGATTATGTTACAAAGCCCTTCAACCAGGTGGAGTTGCGCGAAAAAATTGAGGAGGCGGTAGTTGCCTACCGTCAAAATAGGGAAGAGGTTTGTCCAGAGTTCAAGATGGATTTGAAATTCTTGAGTGTTTTTTCAGGGGGCAACAGCGATTTCGAAAAGGAAATAATTGATCAGTTTCAAGACGATACCGAGAATAAACTGGAGTCGCTCAAAAAATTGAAAAAACAAAAAGATTGGCCAGAAATTGGTAAAGTAGTACACAGCTTGAAGTCGTCTTTTGGAATATTGGGCATTCAGGCAAACGCCCTGCAGATGTTGGAAAACGACATTGTGCAAGGTGCTGATGATGAGCAGATTGAGAAGAAAGTAAAAGGAATCATGGCAGGACTGAGAAACTTGCTGGATGAATTGAAAGTTAAATAGAGAAACACGATGGTTAAGGTTTTATTGGTTGAGGACGAGGATATTCTGCGCAAATCCATTGCGTTTTACCTAAAATCGAACGGTTACGAGGTGCTTGAATTGGACAATGGTCAAGATGCATGTGTTGCCCTGAATGAACAAGTTTTTGATATACTTGTTACTGATTTAAATTTACCGTACAAAGGTGGATTTGAAATCATTCAAAATTTGAGAAAAACGGAAAACAAAAATATCCCTGTCATTGTATTAACGGCTCACAACGTAGAAAGCGTGGAGTTGGAGAGTTTTGAAATGGGGGCTAATGAGTTTATTTCCAAGCCTTTTAGTCCACCTATACTCAAGGCTAGGATTGAAAAATTGTTGCGTTAATGAAAATCCTTTCTTCTTCTTTTTTCCACCGGTCATTACTGCCTTTCTTTGTATTGGTGCTCAATTTTTTGCACGCACAAAAAGATCCCTACATCGATTTCAACCGTGCCAGAGAAAAGGCTTTCGAAAAGAATTATGAATATGCATTGACAGTATTGGATAGTCTGACGGTTGCCTACCCAAATAATGAGGATTTTGTATTGTTCAAAGCATCGGTTTTGCATTGGTCTGGTCAGCGAGAACAAGCAGGGGAAATTTTAAAGCCTTTTTTAGCAACGGATCCACCCAATAAACAGGCTTTGCAAATTCAATTACAAATCCTGGAAGCTGATACGGCTTGGGGACAAAGCGCAGAACTTTGTCTATTGGCACGTAAGGTAGATCCCAGTTTGGATACTTTTTACCTTTTCCATCAGGCCTTAGCTCTGTATCAATTGGAACGGAATGAAGAAGCCTTGTTGGTGTTGGATACCTTGAGAAATAAGGTGTATGAGGTTAGAAATGAGGATTTAAGAACAGCTATCTTAAAGAAGCAAAAGAACATTGTTACCCTTGGTTTGGGGGCAACTACCTTTCCCAACTCCAGTAACAGTTCCTGGTATTTTAGCCACCTGCAATACCGAAGAGCCTTTCGGAAGTCGGCTGCGGTATTTCGTTTGAATTATGGAAATGTGAACCAACTATCGAGCTCGCAAATTGAAGGAGATTATTATTGGAACAACTCCAAGTACAGCTATATCTATTTGAATTACGGGTACTCGCCAGACACCAACTTTTTCTCCAAACACAGGGTCGGGGCAGAATATTTCTACGAAAGAAAATCGATCTTGCTTTCCCTAGGAGCACGCAATCTTTGGTTTTCGAGTGCTGCAGATGTTTTTATAGCCACAGCAAGCGTGGGTTATCAGTACAAAAAGTTATTGCTCGATTACCGAATTTTCTTGGTGGAGGATAACACGGGCTTTGTTCCCAATCATTACGTGTATTTGAGGCATCAAAACGATACCTTCGAACGCTATTTTCAATTGGATTTTCAATACGGTAAAATTCCTTTTTATTACTCCATTGCACAAGACTTTGATCGAAGAGACGCCTATCGCTTCGGGGTTCAAGCGCAGTTGCGAGCAGGAGACAATTTCTTTTTCAAACCGATAGTAGCCTTTGAAATCGAAAATCTGACAGACGATGTTCAACGGGAGCGTATCTATTTTCAACTCAACTTTTCAAAGAGATTTTAAATGAGAGAGTTGATCAATTGGATGAGAAGCGACGAGTTGGCTGAATTTTTAATTATCAGCAACCTACTCTTTATTCTAGGGATATTTTATGTAATGATGTCCATATTTCTTTTGAGACGCAAGCGAATTTTTCGCACCAAACGCAAAGGAAAATTGGATGCTTTGGTTTTTAAACTCGTTTCAGATTACCTGTTTAACGACAAAGACGTTGACGTTCAAATCAAAAAACTATACAACATCAAAGGTTACAGCCGGTCTTTGCTCAATCGGGTACTTTTCAAGAATATTATTCAGTTACACAAAAGTTATACGGGTGAGTATGCCACACGACTGGAAGAACTTTTCAATCGAACTGGTTTAAAGGAGTATTGTCACAAAAAGCTAAGGAGAGCGAGCTGGGATGAGCGACAGGAGCTGATTCGAGACCTGTGCGAAATGAAGGCCATTGATTTGGCCGATGATATTCGTCCGTTTATTTACGACAAAAGGGATCAAGTGCGCATGGAAGCTTTGGTTGGAATGACCAAGTTGGAAGGACTACCTTTTTTAGCTTCTTTGGATGCATACGAGCCGACCATAACGGAGTGGATGCAGATCAACATTATGCACGTGGTGAAAAGGTTGCGAAAATCAGAGGATTTGGATTACAGCCATCTGCTGAAAAGTAAGAATGAAACGGTTGTTTTACTCGGAGTTCGCCTAATCGGTTACTTTCAGGATATTACCAAATGGAAAGACACCATTACGGATAGAGCGGTTGTAAAAAGTCCCATTTTGAGACGCGAAATTATTCAAGTAATGGTGCATTACGAAAAAATGAAGTCATGAATACCTTTGTTTACATATTCAACTTATGGATCTTGATTTTCGCGGTGTTTGTGATGTCTTCGTATGTCATTCTGGCCATTATTTCTGCAGTAGCCTTGCGAAAATACAAGCTTCAAAATAGACTGATCAATTACAATTACATCCTTAGTTACGAGCACGCTCCCAAGATATCTTTGATTGCTCCGGCTTACAACGAGGGGATGACCATTCAGGAAAATGTAAGTTCCCTTTTGGCCATTAATTATACCAAGTTTGAGGTGATTGTGGTAAACGATGGAAGCAAGGATCAGACCATTGAAACACTTATAGAAGCATACGACCTTGTGCCTTCGACCAAGGAATACAAGATGAAAATTCCTACTAAGGATGTGAAGTGCATTTACAAATCGACCAATCCTTCTTTTTCGAAATTATTAGTTGTAGATAAGGTAAATGGAGGTAAGGCAGATGCGTTAAACGTAGGAATCAATATTTCCCAAAACGACTACGTTGTCTGTATTGATGTGGATTGCGTCATGGACAAAGACTCTATGTTGCGCTTGGTGAAACCGTTCTTGGACAAAGAAGGAAAACGTGTTATTGCTACTGGTGGAGTAGTGCGCATTGCGAATAACTGTGTCATTCAACAGGGAAAATTAAAAAGTGTAGAGGCACCAGATCGCTGGTTGCCCCGCATTCAAGTAGTGGAATATCTCAGGGCCTTTATTTTGGGGCGCATGGCATGGGCTAAGTTGGATGGACTCTTGTTAATCAGTGGAGCCTTTGGAATGTTCGACCGAGAAATCGTTATCAAAGCAGGTGGTTATAATCACAATACGGTTGGTGAGGACATGGAATTGGTGGTACGCATGCGACGATACATGGTGGAAAATAAACTGCCTTATACCGTTTCGTTTATTCCCGATCCACTTTGTTGGACCGAAGCTCCTGAAACCAGAAATATTTTCATGCGTCAGAGAAGTAGGTGGACACGCGGAACCATGGAAACCCTATGGATCCACCGAAAAATGATGTTGAATCCGAAGTTTCGTCTGCTCGGCTTACTCAGTTTTCCCTACTGGTTTATTTTTGAGTACTTAGCACCATTAATCGAGTTTACCGGAATTTTGATCACGCTAATTTTCATTTATTTTGGTTTCATCAATTGGACCTATTTCTTGTTGCTTTGTCTTTTTGTTTACACATTTTCTGTATGCTTTAGTCTCTGTGCCATTTTGGCGGATGAATTCTCCTACCAGCAATACAAAACCATCAAGGATGCACGAAAATTGATTTGGGCCGCAATTGTCGATCCAATTGTCTTCCATCCTTTGACGGTAATCGCTGCATTGAAAGGAAATTGGCAGAAGATTCGCGGAAATACCCAATGGGGAGATATGACTCGAGTGGGCTTCGCGAAAGGTCAAAAGAAATAGTTTTTAACTCCCTGTAAACTAGTTGTCTACAAACTTTGATTCATCTTATTCCAAAGGTGTACAAGCGATTGTTTTTTTCCATAAATTCGCAAGCTTTTTTTTGAGAGGTGTAGCGCTTCTGAATGAACGAGATTTATGAAGAATTGATCGAAAACCTTCTGGAGAAGGGATTTGGATCCGTAGATAACTGGTTTACACACGTTGAAATACAGAATCTTCGAGAAGAATTATTGAATCGTTATCAAAACGACGATTTCAAGGTAGCAGGAATTGGAAACCAACTGGAATTTCAACTGGCTAAATCAATCCGAAACGACGAGATACTTTGGCTATACCGCGACAGAACGGTAGAGGTTGAAAAGTGTTTTTTCCAAAAATTGGATGGCTGTAAAGATTATTTGAACAGAACTTGTTTTGCAGGAATAAACGAAACAGAGTTTCACTACGCGGTATACAACCCAGGGTCTTTTTACAAACGCCATGTCGATCGCTTTCAAAACGATGATCGCAGAAGGTTTTCCATGGTTCTATATCTCACCGACAATTGGCAAGATGGAGACGGAGGGGAGTTAATGATCTACAAACCCGACACGGAGGTCAAAATTCAGCCCAAGGCTGGAACCGTTGTGTTTTTCGATTCAGCGTTGGAGCACGAAGTATTGGTTTCGCGTACCGAAAGGTTGAGTTTAACAGGCTGGATGAAAACGCTATAATTAATTAATATTGACCTAATATCACAGCAAGGTGAGGGACGTAATTTGCGCCCATGAAAAAGCTTACCTTCCTAATTATCTTGTGCCTAAACTTATGTATTTGGGAGCAATCTGAACTCAATATTCACCCAGACTTACTCCCTTTGTTGGAGGAGAAAAAGGCTCCTTTTTATCACGGCGTGGCGAGTGGAGATCCTACCCAGCACAGCGTGATGCTTTGGACCAAGTTGACCCTCCCCAAAAATATAAAAGCAGCCCGTGTGCAGTGGGAGCTGGCCCTTGATGCTAAATTCAAGCAGATCGTTTTAATGAACGAGGTGGTTGTATCCGAAGCGGATGATTTTTGCCTGAAGGTGGATGTGAAAAATCTGGAAGCAGGAACCCCTTATTACTATCGATTTAAGTACAACAATTCAACTTCCGTTGTCGGTCAAACCCTTACGTTCCCGGATAATTCCGAAGGACTTGGTTTGGGGTTTGCTTCTTGCAGCAATTACGAATGGGGGTATTTTAACAATTATCGCTTCATGGCAGAGGATGAGCAAGTGGATGTGGTGGTTCATTTGGGAGACTATATCTACGAATATGCTCCGGGTGGCTATGGTGACACAACCTTGGGTAGAAAAGTGGTGCCTTCGCATGAAATTGTTTCGTTGATGGATTATCGCACTCGGTATAGTCTTTATCGTTTGGATCCGGATCTTCAACTGTTGCACCAATTGAAACCCTTCATTACCACATGGGATAATCACGAAATAACGAACAATGCTTACGATAAAGGTG
>JAOASF010000103.1 GCA_025210175.1 Crocinitomicaceae bacterium
TGATGTGTATAAGAGTCAGCCATGAAACCAGCGACTATCGCAACAGGTGCTGAGGTGCGTGTTCCTTTGTTCATCGATATGGGAGAGGTAATTAAAATCGATACGCGTACAGGAGTGTATGTGGAGCGTGTGAAGAACTAAGAAGAAATCACGATATACGAAAAAGGTCGATTCAATGAATCGACCTTTTTTATTTCTAAACTTTTCGTTGAATAACCGTTATAAACGAATATATAGCTGTGCAACAAAAAGTTAACCTTCTATTTTACCGACTAATTTACTAGTCAATCACCTTCCCGTACAAATCGTAATGATCGGCTGAGATAATCTCAACTGTTGCGAAGTCACCGATTCGAACGAAGTGATCTGCCTTTTTTACCAAAACCTCGTTGTCTACCTCCGGCGAATCAAATTCAGTTCTTCCAATGAAGTAATCTCCTTCTACGCGATCAAATATTACCTTGAAGGTCTTCCCCACTTTCGCTTGGTTCAGTTCGTAGCTGATGCCCGATTGCAACTCCATGATTTTGTCGGCTCTTTCCTTCTTCACCTTTTCAGGAACATCGTCCTCCAAGTTGTAAGCGTGCGTATTTTCCTCGTGAGAGTAGGTAAAGATTCCCAGACGATCGAAACGCATTTTTTCTACGAAGTCATACATCTCTTGGAAGTGGGCCTCTGTTTCACCGGGGTAACCAGCAATCAAAGTGGTACGAATCGCTATACCAGGAACTTGAGCGCGAATATCCTCTACCAATTTTTCCGTTTTCTCGCGGTCGATTCCACGACGCATGGACTTCAATATCTCCGATGATCCGTGTTGCAAAGGCATATCCAAATACAAACAGATGTTCTCTTTCGCCTTCATCACGTCCAATACATCCATTGGGAAACCTGAAGGGAAAGCATAATGCAATTTAATCCACTCAATTCCTTCTACTTCAGACAAGCTCTCCAACAAATCAGCCAAAGCTCTTTTCTTGTAAATGTCCAATCCGTAGTATGTCAAATCCTGAGCAATCAACATCAACTCTTTAACACCGCCTGCAGCCAATTTCTTTGCTTGATCAACCAAGTCTTCAATTGGCGTTGAAACGTGTTTCCCGCGCATCAAAGGAATCGCACAGAACGAACACGGTCGGTCACATCCTTCTGCAATTTTGAAGTAGGCATAATGACTTGGTGTGGTCAACAAACGCTCACCAACCAATTCGTGTTTGTAATCTGCTTTTAGGGTCTTCAACAAACGAGGCAACTCGCGTGTACCAAAATAGGCGTCTACCTCTGGAATTTCTTTTTCCAAATCTCCTTTGTAACGCTCAGACAAACATCCCGTCACATAAACACGGTCTACCAATCCAGCAGCCTTTGCTTCAGCGTATTGCACGATGGTATTGATCGATTCTTCCTTCGCATTATCAATAAAACCACAGGTATTGATAATCACGATTTCAGAGTCATCACTTTGTGATTCATGCTCAACCTCGAAGTTATTTCCACGCAATTGCGCCATCATAACTTCTGAATCAAACAGGTTCTTTGAGCACCCCAAAGTAACCACATTGACCTTGTTCTTCTTAAGAGTCTTGGTTTTCATGCTGCAAAGGTAGGGAATTCTTCTCCTATCCTTATTCACACAGAGAAAATGAGGTGAATTTTATCCGGTTGTATCTTCCATGTAGTCATCCGCACCGTCGTCCCATCGCTCTACACGTTGAACTCCTTCGACTAATTCGAATTTCCCCATCAACTCTTGAAGGTGGTAGGTATCGTAAACCAACACCTTGATTTTACCTTCAAAAATTCCATCGATGGTTTCAAAAGAAATCGAGCGAATATTGACGTTGTGTTGATTGGAAACAATTTCCGTCAGGCGATTTACCAGACCGACTTGATCGAATCCTTTTAAACGCAAACTCGCAACGCGTTCCACTGTTTGTTGTCCCTTCCATCGTGCTCGAATGCAACGGTAGGCCATTTTCGACTGCAAATGCTCGGCATTCGGACAGTTGTTTCGGTGAATGCGAATCCCTTCGTTGATAGTAATGAAACCAAATACAGAATCTCCCGGAATCGGATTACAACATTTGGCCAAGCTGTAATCGATGTTTTTGAAGTCCTCCCCAATGATAATCGTATCCTTTTTTTGATCGATTTCTGAAATCGGAGCCACCTTTGTTTTCTTGACCGGACGTTTCGTTTTCTTCTTCACCTGCAACAAACCGTGCTGGTTTTCAATC
The DNA here is from genome assembly GCA_025210175.1 of Crocinitomicaceae bacterium. Taxonomy (GTDB): domain Bacteria; phylum Bacteroidota; class Bacteroidia; order Flavobacteriales_D; family Crocinitomicaceae; genus UBA2040. The sequence goes on from JAOASF010000103.1 coordinate 2,238, forward strand.
TCACGCAACTTGGTCAAGTCAATTTTACCCTTGGCGATTCGGTAGTACAATTCTGTTCCCGAATTCACATTGTAGAATTTCTCTAGGGCAGAGATGTTCTCGTGGGTAAAGCGAATGTTGTGTTGTTTGAATTTTCTTTCTAGAATCTCTTTTCCATCCTGCGCAATCAACTTGCGTTCCTCGTTCAAAGATCCTTTGATTTTGTGTTTCGCGCGGGCAGTTGTAACGAAGCGTAGCCACTCCTCATTCGGGCGTTGCTTGGGAGATGTAATGATATCTACCTGATCTCCTGAGTTCAATTGATAGGAAAGCGGAACGAGTCGATTGTTCACCTTGGCGCCGATACAACGATCTCCAATGGCCGTATGAATGTCATAGGCGAAATCAAGTATCGTTGATGAAACCGGCAAAACACGCAAGTCTCCTTTTGGCGTAAAGACATAAATTTCCTCCGCAAAAAGGTTCAATTTGAAATCGTCAACGAAGTCCAAGGCATTGTTGTGCTGCGACTCCATTAAATCGCGAATCTCTGCAATCCAACGATCAAATTTGCTGTCCGAATCCTTTGATTCCTTGTATTTATAATGAGCTGCCAAACCTTTCTCGGCAATCTCATCCATTCGTTTTGAACGAATTTGCACCTCCCCCCACTTACCAGATGGAGACATTACAGTAGTATGCAAAGATTCGTATCCATTGGCGCGTGGAGTCGAAATCCAGTCGCGCAAACGGTCGGGACTTGGCTGATAAAAATCGGTAACGATGGAGTAAATACGCCAACAATCGGATTTCTCCAAGGCCTGAGTGGTGTCCACAATAATGCGAATCGCAAACAAGTCATAGACCTCCTCAAAAGGAACTTCCTTGGTGGTCATTTTGCGCCAAATCGATGATATGGATTTGGTTCTCGCTTTGATTTCAAACTTATACCCTTGCTCTGACAAAGCCTCCTTGATAGGCGCGGTGAAGCGGCGAATGAAACGATTACGAACATCCTTGGTGCTCTTCAGGTTCGCTTCAATTTGCTCGTAAATACGCGGTTCGGTGTAGCGAAGCGAAAGATCTTCTAATTCGCTTTTGATCGTATACAAACCAAGTCTGTGAGCCAAAGGTGCATACAGGAATTTGGTCTCCGCTGCAATCTTTAATTGCTTATCGGGAGCCATGGAGCCCAAGGTTCGCATATTGTGCAAACGATCTGCTATTTTGACCAAAACCACTCGAATATCATCCGAAATGGTCAAGATCATTTTACGGAAATTCTCCGCTTGAATGGATGCATTCTGATCGAATACTTCCGGGATTTTTGTCAAACCGTCGATGATCAATCGCACCTTCGGCCCAAACAAATCTTCCACATCGTCGAGGGTAATGTGGGTGTCCTCAACGGTATCGTGCAAGAGAGCACAAGTGATTGCTCGTGCTCCCAAGCCCATTTCTTCCGAACAAATTCGCGCCACAGCGATAGGGTGATAGATATAAGGCTCTCCCGATTTTCGACGCATTTCTTTGTGCGCTTCGAGGGCCACATCAAAAGCTTTACGGATCATTGCCGTATCGGCCTTTGTTCTTCTTTTGCAAGAGCGTAATAAACCTCTAAAGGCGTTTAATATCTCCTTGCGTTCTTTTTCAAGATCTATCTCAAATGACTCAACTTGTTCTGCCATGTATTTTATTTTGCAGGTAGCAACTTACTTCTCACTTCTCCAAAACCAATTCTAACCTCCCCATTTGTCGCAAATCCACGCATAATAACCGTGTCATTGTCTTTGATGAATTTTCTTTCTGACCCATCCTTCATTTTCAGTGGTTTTTCACCTTTCCAAGCCAATTCCAACATCGACCCATAGCTATCTGGTGTTGGACCTGAAATCGTTCCCGACCCCATCAAATCTCCACAACGAACATTACATCCGTTAACGGTATGATGCGCCAATTGCTGTACCATTGTCCAATACATGTATTTGAAATTGGAGCGACAAATCGTTGCTTCTTCTACCCCTTCTGGTTCGATAGCAACCTCCAACTGAATATCGTATGATTTTTGACCCTCGTACTCCAAGTACGAAAGAACTTTCGGATCTTGAGCTGGTCCATCCACACGGTAGGGCTCCAACGCATCCAAGGTAACGATCCATGGTGAAACACTCGATGCGAAGTTCTTTGCCAAGAATGGCCCAAGTGGAACGTACTCCCATGTTTGGATATCACGTGCCGACCAGTCATTGAACAAACACATTCCAAAAATATAATCTTCCGCCTCTCCAGTCGAAATGCGATCACCCAATGGTTTACCGTCATAGGTAACGAAGGCCATTTCCAATTCGAAATCGACACGTTGTGAAGGACCGAAAACTGGATTTTCATTTGGATTCGGACGTGTTTGCCCCATAGGACGGTGCACATCTACCCCAGAAACAATCACACTTGATGCTCTACCGTGGTACCCTACTGGAATCCACAACCAGTTTGGCAACAAGGCATTGTTTGGGTCGCGGAACATGGTCCCAACGTTCGTTGCGTGCTCACGAGAAGAATAGAAATCCGTGTAATCACCAATTTCAACTGGCAACAACATTTCAACTTGATCTGCCGCGATCAACACTTGGTCAACGTGGTGCTCATTTTTTTGCAAATCATCGTGACCACTTTCCATCAATTTCGACAAGCGATTGCGCAAATCACGCGTCCCCTTCTTCCCTTTCTTCATCAAGTTGTTCAATGAAGATGTGTCAAAATCTCCCATTTCAAATGGAAGGTTTTCCAAGTAACCCAAAACGAAAAGTGACTTCAAATCAATCACAAAGTCTCCAACACGTGAACCAACGCGTGGTGTTAACTGAGCCGTTTTAAAAATTCCAAAGGGTAAGTTTTGTATAGGGAAATCGGAGTTCGGTTGAACTTCAATCCATGATGTCAAAGCGGGATTATTCGCTGCAATACTCATCTAATCTTAATTTTTTGATAACCATAACAAATTTAGTCAGAATATGCGATTGAGCGGCCTTAGAAAGGGTTTAATTCATGGGCAAATGAACCTAATTCCATTCCAGATTTAACATCAAATTCATGGGCTTCCAAGCTGAACCCTCTATATTTAAACCTTAAAAATTCACGAATCATGAAAGTTTTGAAATTCGTCTTTGTAGCCATTATCCTCCTAGGAATCAATAACTCTTGTAAGAAATTTAAAAACTACGACACCATTATTCGGGTTATTTCAGATGGGTCCGACGATCGAATTTTTGTTGGATTAGAGGGAGAAGACAGTTTCGATTTCTACACCATGGAAGACCTCGGTTACATCGATGCTGCGGCGGGAGATACAATGGAATTTTTCATCAACTGGTCGGAAGATTATTACCAAGAAATCAAAAGGAGAACCAAGAAAAAAGTCATTTATCGAATAACCAGTTTTAGCAGCACCCCCTATCCTGCTGAAGCCGCTACAGAGGAATTTAAACTTAAGCCTTCACGCATCTATTTGTGGGATGCGAAGGGACGTGAGGTAATCGATACGGGTGAAAAGACGGAGAAAAAACCAAATGGGGGGTCGAAAGTAAGTAGCTGTTCCGATCTTGCCGGAAATTATACTGTTGTGTCCATCAACGGGAGCAGCCTTCCTTATTCTGAACCAGGAAACTCGGCTCAAGTAACAAGTGGTTCGATTTCCTTTACAAGTGATGGAAAATGGTCGAGTACTTTGAATTTCAACAACAACGGAGACAAAACTACTACCAATAGAAGCGGAACGTATGATTGCTCTGGGAGCTCTGGAACTCTGAGTAACACCAGTGGCGTTGCAGGTTCATTTTCAATCTCAGATGGATCGATTTCTGTGGTTACAGGTTCGACAACTGTGACTTATGAGTAGTTTGCTTTGCTTTGCTTTACTTTTCTCTTAACCTAAGTTTTCGTTTGGGCATTTAACTATGTTCATCAAGTCCTGCTTCTCTCTGCTTTATTCTTCATGATAAAATATGCGATTGCCAATATATAAAGCAAGATTAATCCCGGAAAAAACAGTCCATTGTTGGATAAAAATGAAGTCCCTATCAACAGAAAAATCAAGCTTATTTTATCGAGGTGTTTGACTGTATTAAGAATTCTCGGTTTAACCATCAAGACCAACAAATTGAGTTTAACGAAAAACAAGAAAATCAACCATAAGAACAAAGAGGAATTCAATCCTTCCAGACCACCAAAAACTGCCACCCACTCAAACATAAACTCAAAAGCGATTCCGTGCCCTCTAATAATTGGATTGAAAGAATGAATCAATAAGATAACGATGAGCAGAGTACGGTGTTTTTTTGTCATTTCTCTTTGTGAAATATATAGTCAAGAATTGTCAATTGGATGCTTGAGTTGGAATTGAAGATTCATTTTTTTGCCTGCAAAGGATTCTCCGGCAGTGGCACAAATTCTTGATCATCACCAGGTATTTTCGGGAAGGCATCGTGGTTTTGATTCTTCCAATTTTCTTTGGCCTTTTCAAGAACCTGCTTATCCGAATGAACGAAATTCCAAAACATAAATCGTTCTTCTGGAAATGGTTCGCCGCCGAACAGATAAAGCGTTGTTTCTCCGTTGGTTTCGAACGAACACAAAGAAGCGTTTTTGGCGACTAAAAGTTGTTTGGTACCGTAATCCTCTCCCTCTATTTTCACGCTGCCATTTAGGACATACATACCCACTTCTCCAAACAGCTTCTCACCTATAGAAATGGTTTGTTTTGATGTCGTTTTAATTTCGATAAAATACAAAGGACTGTGAACAGGCACGGGCGACTTCTTTCCTTCGATTTCTCCGGCAATCAGTTTAAAGGTGGTTTCTCCTTCGGCCCATTCTGGTATGGATTCTTTCTCTATGTGCGTAAAGGAAGGTTCTGCTTGTTCGAGCTCTTTCGGCAAGCCGATCCAGATTTGAAAACCGTGTAAATACTTGTCTTTTTTGCGCAAATACTCAGGTGTTCGTTCGGAGTGAACCACACCCTTTCCCGCCGTCATCCAATTAACCTCACCTGGTTTAATCTCGATTGCATTTCCGATACTATCTCTGTGAAAAATGGAACCATCGAATAAATACGTCAAAGTTGAAAGCCCGATATGCGGGTGTGGCGGAACATCGACATTCTGAAACTCAGAAAGACAAGCTGGTCCCATATGGTCAATGAACAAAAATGGACCGACAGCTCGTTTCTGCCGAAAAGGTAAAAGCCTACCAACCATAAAATTCCCAATGTCGGCTGCTTTTTCTTCTAGTATAAGACCAATATTTGATTGCATAGTATTTGGTTTGTCTGGTTAAATATCAAAAAAAGAAGCCGATTGAAAAACCGGCTTCCTCAGAGTTGTGACTTTAATGGGGGATGTTTCCTAATAAGACATCAACCTATTAACAAACGAATGTCTGTTTTGATTATGCTTGTTTGATAAATTGTGCGTCTACCAACAATTTTACCTTATCCGAAACAACGATGTTACCTGCTTCCGTAACGGCACTCCATGTCAAGTTGAAGTCCTTACGGTTGATTTCTCCTTTGATTTCAAAACCAACTTTTGTTTGTCCGTACGGATCCACCGCAATACCGTTCATTTCAGCTTCCAGCGCTACTTCTTTGGTTACGTCTCTGATTGTTAAGTCTCCAACCAATTTCTCGCCATCAAATGATTTCGAAACGAACTTCATTTCAGGGAATTTCTCCGAATTGAAGAAATCATCTGATTTCAAGTGCGCATCTCTATCGCTGTTTTTTGTGTTGATTGAGTCTGTTTTTGCACTAAAAGAAACGGCAGCATTGTTGAAGTTTTCACCGTCTGCTTGGATACTCGCATCGAAAGCGTCGAAGTGTCCTGTAACTGTTGAAATCATCATGTGTTTTACTTTGAATGCTACTTCTGAGTGTGCATTATCAATTTTCCAAGTTGTACTCATAACTAAATTTTTAATTGTTTTTTATTGTTTATAAATTCATCGGTACCTCCATCAGAAGTACACGTGCATTTTCTGTTGCTTTGATTTGAACGACATCCGTATTCCATACCCCCATGCCGTCTCTCTTGTTTAACTTCTCGCTATTCATCTCAATTTCTCCTTCCAAAACAAAGGCATAAACGCCATTTCCGGCTTTTTTCACCTTGTACGTATCGCCTTTACCTTTGGAAAATTTCCCCAAATGGAACCATGCGTCTTGGTGAATCCAAACACCTTGATCATCCTTACTGGGCGATAAAACTTGATAGAATTGGTTCTCTTTTTCGATATCTCGGATGGAAATTTGGTCGTAACGCGGAGTGACATTCTTCTTGTTTGGAAACAACCAAATCTGCAAGAACTTCACCTCTTGGTTGGCGTTTTTATTGTATTCCGAATGGGTAATTCCCGACCCAGCGCTCATTACTTGAACATCTCCCTCCTTGATCACAGCCACATTTCCCATGCTGTCTTTGTGTTCCAAATCACCTTCTAAAGGAATGGAAATGATTTCCATATTGTCGTGTGGGTGGGTACCAAAACCTCTCCCCGCTTGAACTTGGTCGTCGTTCAATACGCGCAACACACCGAAGTTCATTCGCTCGGGGTTGTAATAATTTGCGAAACTGAAAGTGTGGTGTGAGTTCAACCAACCATGATTGGCGTGACCTCGACTTGTGGCTCTATGAATAACTGAATTCATGCTTCCTATGTTTTTGTTCGGTAAATGATTAAAACCGACTTGCTGCATCAACTTGTCGTAAGTCGATTTCGTTTCCTTGCTACTTTTTGCTTGCAAAAGTTGGGGTGCAATGGCTCCTAATGCTCCTGTCAGTAAGGCCTTTTTGAGAAATTGTTTGCGTTCCATGTCTGTGCGTTAAAAGTATAGAGCAAAGTTGCCCCACTTCGGAAGACTGTGGAATATGAAAATTGGGGGAAAGCTTATGAAAATCCGATATCAGACTTTTTGCTCGGCATTTTTGAAGTTAGATGGGGATAAATCCGTGTGTTTTTTGAAGAAAGCACTAAAATTTGCAGGCTCACTAAAACCTAATTCGTAACCGATTTCTTTATTCGACAACTCGGTAAAATAGAGTAAACGCTTTGCTTCAGTAATTATACGAGCTTGAATATACTCTTTGGCCGTTTTTCCAATTTTGCCTTTGATAACGCGATTTAAATGATCGGCAGAAACATGCAGTTCATCTGCATAAAACTGGGTAGAATGCTCACTTCGATAGTGTTCATCCACCTTTTGTTTGAAGGAACGAACGAGGGAATCCCCAGTTAAATCCATATCGGAAACCATTGGATTTATCGAACAAATATTGTTGCATTCAATCAATAACAACTTCAAATAGGATCCCACCGAAAGGTCTTTCATTTTGGAATCACCGTGGAAAAGCTGAAACATCTCATTGGAGAAAGCTATGATTCGCTCGAATTGCTCGTCACTTGGATACAAGGGTGGCGTTTGACCATAGTTTTGAAACAAATTCAAGCTGGCGATAAAGGAAAGTGGAATAGCATTTTGCACCAAAAACTCACTCGAGAAAGTCATAACAAAACCCTTGGATGCTTGCTCTTCAATCACCTGATGCACTTGGCCGGGCGCAACAAAAAACAGTTGCTTTTCTCCCATCTCATAGCTCTGAAAGTCGATTTTGTGAACACCTTTGGCCTGCTTTACGACCAAAACGGTATAAAAATTATGGCGATGCGGTTCGTCTACCTGTCCGTTTCGTTTCACATAGATATCCTCCATTCTGGAAATACCAAAACTCAATTCGTGTCGTTCGCGATTGACAGTTTCGTATGTTTTAACGGAGTCCATTTGTATGATGTATCGAATTTTGGATTGAGTGGTTGAAAGTAAGGAAAGTTAGAGCTTAAAATTTGTTTTCATCCGATTTTTGATAATCATCAAACAGTCAATTGAACTAGGTCTTGTTTCAATCCTCTTCCATCAACCTCATCTCAAACTGACCTTGAGAAATCTCCTCTTCGTAGTAATCGTGTGTTTTGAAAACGATGTTCATTTTAATTTCCCAAGTTCCTCCCCATATTCCTCTGTCTTGGTTCCAGTAACCATCGTAAATTACCTGATGTCCTTTTTCATTTTTGTTGACGTAGATATCCATATTTCCATCTACCCCATAGTAACAAGGATAGGTATTAATGAAGCTAATATGGTCATCTAGTATGAATCCTTTTACATCAATTAACATGTTGGTGAGCTCATAAAACTCTTCCTCCCAGGCCTTTCCGGTAAAACTCAAATTCTCAGCCAACTCAACATCGATTCGAAAAGGTATTTCGAATACCTTCTCATCTTTATCAACATCTATGTAATTACCAATCCAGGTTCTTTTCATATTAGTTTGAAATTAAACAATTGTAATCTTTTTGATTCAGGCATTAGCTTTCATCTTCTTGTAAACAGTCAGTTTTTTATCTCCTTTCTTACTAAATAAACCACTTAGCACTCCTTGTTTCAAGTCTCTGCTGGCCGTGGCTGAAGAGATATTCTTAAAAAAAAACATGTACTCCTTTCGTGAAAATTCATTTGGCCCTTTTTCATAGAAATACTCCAAACGATCATTTGTGCTCATTACCTTGCTTTTTACATCTAAAATGTTGACTAGAGACTCATCAATTACTCGCAACATGTATTCAATGAATGGAGTTGACTGTCCTGTTTTATCACTCAATGAAAGAGCTTCATAATAAGCATTCTGCGTTTGATGAATCAAATTTTCGAAGGGTATGAATTCAAATAGCGGGAAATCTTCTATCAGAATCAATGTTTGCCACAATCGCCCCATTCTGCCGTTACCATCTGAAAAGGGATGTATAAACTCCATTTCATAATGAAAAACACAACTTTTAATCAAACTAAGGTCGTCCGATTTGACCAGATAGTCGAACAGGTTCTTCATCAAAAAGGGTACATTTTCGGATGGAGGTGCCATATGTGCAATTTGATCTCCTTTGATTATTCCTACCCCTTTCTTTCTGAAAGTCCCATTGTCAGAAACCAACCCCTCCATCAAGATGCCATGTGCCTTTAAAAAAGATTGGATATCCTTATGATCGAAGGCATTCAATTCCTCATAAACCTTAAGTGCATTCAAAACTTCTCGAATGTCTTTTTGCGGCCCGAGGACTCTTTTATCCTCTACCAAGGCGGTTATCTGATCTTCTGTAAGCGTATTTCCTTCAATACTTAAGGAACTGTGTATCGTTTTTATCCGATTTTCCTTTCGCAATTGTGGTGAAGGCTTATCAAGGAAAGAGGCATTTATCAAACCAATCTTTTCAGAAATGGAAGAAACTCTCTTTAAAATTTCTGTTGTTATTTGATAAGGAGGATTCACCTGATAGTATCATTTGATAGTATCAAAGGTAGTTGAAAATATTCTTTTTAGAACTCATCCCTTCTTATCACCTTTAATTCAAAAATTAAGAAACTAACTTCCACATAAATAGCAGATAGGAATCAACACAACAAAAGTAGAGGAAGGAAAGCGATAAAAAGAAAAGCAAATCCTGAAGGGAATGAACAAATTTCGATTGATCTTTTTTTCGATACCTGAAAACCCTTGTAACCAATAAACTGAAATGAACCAGTAGTCCGATGCTCATGATAAATAAAAATGCCAAATCAGCTCCACCCGCTGTTTTATTGAATAGAAATACAGAAGCAAAAAGAAAATAACTGGCAAAAATGCCGAATTGAAGAAAAAAGCGAATGAGCATAGTATCAATATTAAAACAAAAAAAGCGCCACGGTATAAACCAGAGCGCTTTACAAAATAAAATATCGATTTCGTAGAATGCGACGTGGCGCCATCTTTTAAGAATACAATTTGCGCCATATTGATTACTACGTTTTAAGTGTCATTTTTCTATTGTTTTGTGAGATTGTAAGGTTTCCAATTTGCATCTTTCACGTACCCATCAATGTTCTCAGGTTCATATATTTGTATGCCTTCCTTTTTCATGTCTTCACTAAAAAAGAAATCTTGACCAAATTCTAGCCATTCAGTTCTGTCGTCCTCGTATTTTTGTGCTTCCTCCCATGTATCGCTACCACAAACATTACATTCTGAACTTTTGATATCAATTGCTTTATATCCATAAATTTCACAGGTTGGAAACAAATTTGCTTTGTACGTCATAGTGAGTCTAACAAATACAATACATGCGCTCAAAATCACCAGAAACATTGACCATTTTATAATGGTGGATTTCTTCAATAATCGTTTGACAAAAAAATAACCTATTCCAAGTCCTAGAAAACCTAGCAAGCCTCCAATTACAATTTTTAATACTGGTTCTTCCTCAAATGATGCAAAGTTTTCTGAACTGAACATCAATAGAAAAAATGGAATTCCCAGCATTGAGAAGAACCAATAATGATCTGATTTTGATTTAATTTCGTTTAACATAAATTATGCATGACACATATCTAAATCCTACACGTTAAAACGGAAGTGCATAATGTCACCATCGCTCACGACGTATTCTTTACCTTCTACCTTGAATTTACCGGCATCTTTCACAGCTGATTCTGAACCTAAAGTTGTAAAATCATCGTACTTCATCACTTCAGCACGGATGAATCCTTTTTCGAAATCTGTATGGATCACACCTGCTGCTTGAGGAGCTGTCATTCCTTTTTTGATGGTCCACGCACGAACTTCTTTCACTCCAGCGGTGAAGTAAGTTTGCAAGTTCAACAACTCATATGCTTTGCGGATCAAACGATTCACCCCTGGCTCTTCCAAACCAAGTTCGTCCAAGAACATCTTGCGCTCGTCGTACGTCTCTAATTCCGTAATATCTGCTTCGATTTTCGCTCCGATAACCATTACTTCGGCTTGCTCGTCTTTCACTGCTTCTTTTAACTGGTCCACGTATTGATTCCCTGTCAAAACTGAAGACTCCTCCACGTTACACAAGTACAATACTGGCTTCGATGTAATCAATTGGAAAGACTTTACGATCTCTCTTTCATTTTCATCCATTTCCAAGGCACGTACCGATTTACCTGTTTCCAAAAGCGCCTTGATGCGAACCGCCAAGTCGTTTTCTTTCACAGCATCCTTATCTCCCGACTTGATAACACGCGCCAAAGAAGTGATTTTCTTTTCGATCGTTTCCAAATCCTTCAATTGCAACTCAAGATCTATTACCTCTTTATCGCGAACTGGATTGACCGAACCGTCGACGTGAACAATATTGTCGTCATTGAAACAACGAACGACGTGAATGATCGCGTCTGTCTCACGAATATTTGCCAAGAATTGGTTTCCAAGACCTTCTCCTTTTGATGCACCTTTCACCAAACCAGCGATATCAACGATTTCCATCGTCGTAGGAATCACCTTTTCTGGATTTACCAAAGATTCCAATTTCTCCAAACGTGGATCCGGAACAGTAATCGTCCCTACGTTCGGTTCAATCGTACAGAAAGGAAAGTTTGCAGATTGTGCTTTTGCATTCGACAAACAATTGAAAAGCGTTGATTTTCCAACATTCGGCAAACCAACAATCCCACATTTTAAAGCCATGGAGTAAAAATTTTGTGCAAAGATAGTCACTCCTTTCCATACTAGAGCAACTCCTTTGGCTTTCCATGTGCATTCAACCTCATCCCCGATTTGTCAGGCATTTGTCTTGACCGCTTGTACCTTTTAAGAAATGATTTTTAACAGGTTTGTTTAATTTTACAATGCAATGAAGAAGTTATTTACAACCAAGCTGGTGGCAGCCTTATTCTGCTCACTTGCCCTTTCACTAAACGCCCAAAACGATTCTCTTTTCCTTCGTCAGATACACGATGAAGCCCTAGTAAGAGGAGAGGCTCACGAAAATTTGCGTTCGCTTTGTAAGGATGTTGGCGCACGACTTTCAGGATCCGCGGCAGCAACCATGGCCGTTGAATGGAGCGAGAACTTGATGAATACCTATGGATTCGACAAGGTTTACAAGGAAGAAATCATGGTGCCTCACTGGGAACGTGGAACCGTTGAGAAAGCTTGGGTAAAAGGCAAAAACATTTTCCAAAAAATGACCATCCTCGCCTTGGGTGGTTCCATTGCTACCAATGGTCCTTTGGAGGCTAAAATGATTGAATTCAAATCCTTAGAAGCTCTTCAAAAAGCCAATAAAAAAGACGTAGCAGGCAAAATCGTTTTCTTGAATCAAGAAATGGATCAAGCCTTCATTCAAACCTTCAAAGCATACGGCGTATGTGGTGCCATTCGACACGATGGTGCCGTGGAAGCTGCCAAACAGGGCGCAATTGGTATTGTAATTCGCTCCTTGTCGATACCTATCGACGACTTTCCACATACTGGATCGATGCACTATGAGGACGGAGTTGAGAAAATTCCAGCTGCTGCATTGTCGACGACCGACTGTGAGTGGTTGGCAGAAGAATTGACCAAAAACAAAGACTTGAGCTTTGTTCTCGAACTGAATTGTGTGAACTATCCACCGATCAAATCCTACAACATCATTGCTGAAATGACCGGAACGGAGAAACCCAAAGAGATCATCACCTTTGGTGGACACATTGACTCTTGGGATGCTGGAGAAGGAGCACATGATGATGGAGCAGGAGTCATTCACTCTTTGGAGGCTTTGCGCATCCTAAAAACCTTGAACTACAAACCAAAACATACCTTGCGTTGTGTTTTCTTTATGAACGAAGAAAATGGAAACATGGGAGGAAAAACCTATGCGGAGTGGACCAAAGAAAGAGGTGATTTGCAAATTGCTGCTATCGAAAGCGACCGTGGCGGATTCTCACCTAGAGGTTTTGATGTGGACGGAACCGATGAGCAAGTAGCCTTTTTGAAAGGTTTTGCTCCTTTGTTTTAACCGTACGATTTGTTGCATTTCGAAAAAGGTTGGGGCGGCGTTGATATCGGCCCCTTGAAGAAAACCTATGAAGGAATTCCATTGTTCGGATTGACAACAGATTCGCAACGATACTTCGATTTTCACCATGCCAACAGTGACGTTTTTGAAAATGTGAACAAAAGAGAATTAGAATTAGGAGCTGCTGCTATGGCTTCGTTGGTATACCTACTCGACAAAAATCTTTAAACAAAATGATCAACCCTTTTATTCAAAGACCTAATCCTGCTCATGCACCGGCGAACGCGAAGTACTACTTTGACATGACGGAGGCTGCGGACGACTTAATACAAAGCTTAGAGGGTAATAAAAACTTCATTAACGATTTCATCCTTCATTTACCTGAAGACAAGGCGAACTATGCCTATGCAGAAGGGAAATGGACCATCAAAGAAATCATCGGTCACATTATTGATGTTGAGCGTATCTTTCAAGATCGTGCCCACCGAATGGGGCGCATGGACAAAACCGACATTCCAGGATTCGATCACGACATGTATGTGGTCAGCTTCGATTTATCAGCACGCAGTTACGAAGGTCTGGCGAAAGAATTCATGACGGTTCGTCAGTCAACTATTGAATTGTTCCGCAATTTCCAGGCACCTCATCTTGACTTTGTGGGCACCGCAAATGGAAATCCATTGACGGCTAGAAGTTCAGGTTGGATTATGATTGGGCACGCTTTGCACCACGCAAAAGTGATTCGAGATAAGTACCTAATGGACTAATGTTAAGATGGAATTAACCTTAGTCATTTTTTTATTGAAGAATTTTTAAATTATCTTTGCAAGCCGAAAAGGGAGGCAACTTTCTTTTCCTCATAACCGAAAAAACAACATATGGCGGATATTTTCGACAAGATTAAAAAGAACAGAGGACCAATCGGTCAATATTCTAAAGGAGTACACGGATACTTTACCTTCCCTAAGTTAGAAGGGGAATTGGGAAACAAAATGGTATTCCGCGGAAAAGAATGTTTGGTTTGGTCGTTGAACAACTACCTAGGATTAGCTAACCACCCTGAGGTACGAGAGGCAGACCGCAAAGCAGCAGAGCAATACGGATTGGCATACCCAATGGGAGCACGTATGATGACAGGTCAAACGAGCGAGCACGAAAAGCTTGAAAACGAATTGGCTGACTTCATGGGCTTCGAGGATGCAATCTTGTTGAACTTCGGATACCAAGGTATGGTGTCTGCTATCGACTGTTTGGTTGATCGCAACGACATCATCGTTTACGATAGTGAAGCACACGCATGTATCTTGGATGGTATGCGTTTGCACAATGGAAAGCGTTTCGTGTTCAAACACAACGACATGGAAAGCTTTGATAAGCAAATGAACAATGCAACTCGTTTGGCTGAAACTACTGGAGGTGGAATCTTAGTGATTACGGAAGGTGTCTTCGGAATGGCAGGTGACCAAGGAAAGTTGAAAGAAATCGTTGAGTTCCGTCGTTCTGGAAAATACAATTTCCGTTTGTTCGTAGATGACGCGCATGGATTCGGTACACTTGGTAAAACAGGTCAAGGTGCTGGTGAAGAGCAAGGCGTTCAAAACGAAATCGACGTATTGTTTGGAACATTCGCGAAGTCTATGGCTTCTATCGGAGGTTTTATCTGTGCTGACGAGACAATCGTAGAATTTATGCGTTACAACATGCGTTCTCAAATGTTTGCAAAAGCATTGCCAATGACAATCACAATTGGTGCTCGTAAGCGTTTGGAATTGTTGAAAACACGCCCAGAATTGAAAGAGAACCTTTGGACAATCGCAAATGCGTTGAAAAATGGTTTGGTTGAAGCTGGATTTGATATCGGTGACTCGAACTCTCCAGTTACCCCTGTATTCATGAAAGGTAACTTGGCTGAGGCAACGAACTTGACGTTCGATTTGCGCGAGAACCACAACATCTTCTGTTCAATTGTAATTTACCCAGTTGTACCTAAAGATGTAATCATGTTGCGTTTGATCCCTACAGCAGCTCACACTTTGGAAGATGTTAACTACACAGTTGAAACATTCCGCAAAGTGAAAACGAAGTTGGATGCAGGAGAATACAAATCTGAAGAAATGGCAGCTGTTGAAGTAGACAACAAAAGAGCTGTTAAATAATATCTAGAATTCGTTCGGAAACCCGGTTTATCGCCGGGTTTTTTTATGCCTAAAAAGATGCACAAACCGTATTTCGAAAATTTGACAAATGCCATTCATTTGGAAGAAAAAGAACAAATGAATCGCTACAACCTGGATGGAAACACTAGCCTCAAAGCCCTGAAACAATTGGGCGTTGCCATTCATCCGCTCAAGGTTTCAAATAAGACCTATGGTTATGCAGATTACCCTGAAGTCGTTTTCCATACGACCTACCCTACCGATACTTCATCCTTCCGCGATGGGGACCAAGTTGAGGTATTCTGCATGGGGGAAGAAGCGATTAAAGGAGTTTTGTTGCAAAACGAAGGTCGAAAATTTACGGTTCGAATGTTTGCTCCTGACTTTCCGGATTGGTTGGAAGATGGCAATACAGGGCTAAAATTGGCACCAGATACGCGTACGACGCAAGTCATGTTGAAGGGCCTAGAGCTGGTCGACAACTGGATAGCGGAGTACGAACGCCAGGAACCAACTTCCTTTTCAGGTAACATTCAATGGAACAACGAAGGATTGAACGAGAGCCAAAAGAACTGCATTCAAGATCTTTTGACGAATCCAAAGAAACGTTCCATTGTTCACGGACCTCCAGGCACAGGTAAGAGTACAACATTGGTGGAATTGGTTCAACAACTCGTCGCCAAAGGAGAAAAAGTCTTGTTGACTGCTCCAAGCAATGCAGCTGTGAATCATTTGGTTCGTTTGCTTCAAGACAAGGTGAACATTTTGCGTGTTGGAAACCAAACCAAGGTCGACGAAGACTTGCAAAATGTGACCATCGAAGGGATGTGGAGATCTGCTCCAGAAGCAACGACTTTAAAGAAATGGAAACGCCAAGCCGATGAATTGCGAAAGATGGCACATCAATACAAACGCAACTTTGGCAAAGACGAAAGAGACCAACGAAAACTCATTCTTCGAGAAGTAAGTTCGCTACGAAAAGAGATCAAAGGCTTTCAAAAAGATGTCGAACGAACTTGGTTGGAAAAAGCGCAGGTGATTGCTGGTACACCCATTGGTTTGAACGATACACAGCCGGATTACTTTCACTACGACAGTTTATTGATGGACGAAGCTTCACAATGTCTAGAGCCGCTTTTGTGGTGCATTCAGCCTTTCGCCAAACGCGTTATTTTGGCTGGAGATCATTGCCAGCTCCCCCCTACAATTCTATCCAATGAAAGCGCTAAACTGGGCTTGAACATCAGTGCCTTGGAACGTTTTCAAAAAGAAGGCGAGGAAAGTCATTTGCTCAATACACAGTACCGCATGCCGCCAGAATTGATTGCCTTTTCGAATGCAGAATTCTACGAAAATCGCTTGCTTTCACACCAGAGTTCCGACCCTGAGGCGCTTTATTTCTACGATACAGTTGGAACCGAAGCCGAGGAACAGCGCGATGAGGAAAGTTCGAGTACCAAGAACCCTGGCGAAGTTCAATTCATTTCTACCTTGATTGAACAACAAGGCTTATCGCCAAAAAACACGGCCATAATAACTCCTTATTCTGCCCAAGTAGAATTGTTGCGCGCTCAATTCAAGGGTTGGAAAATATCAACTGTGGACAGCTTTCAAGGTCAAGAAGCCGACAACATTATCATTTCCATGGTTCGGAGCAACGACGAAGGAAAACTGGGCTTTTTAACCGACTACCGACGCATGAATGTGGCTCTAACCAGAGCCAAAAAGAAACTGTTTGTATTCGGTAACTCTGCGCTTCTGGGAACCGACTCCTTTTACGAACGCATGCTCAACAAAGTAGAAGAATTGAACGGTTACCATTCTTGTTGGGAATTGAGCGCATAATGTATCATTCCAGATAAAGAACTTCCTATATTTGCCGCTGCATTTAAACTATGCGCTTCATAACGAAATCAACAACATGAAACAATTTCTCGTAAGCCTAATTCTTTGCCTTGTGTCGGGAGTAACTTTTTCCCAACAAATTGAAGCTCAGTTCAGCCCAACTCAAAAACTAAGAGCTAAAAAACAAGGTACGGTAACCTCCTTTGTTGGGGTGACTTCCAAGTACGTTTACACCATCAACAATGCGGTAGGTTCTCGACCAAAATCAAAATTTCAATCCTTGGTGGCCTTCGACAAAAACACCATGAAAGAGGCACACCGTATTCCATTGATGGGAGACGGGACGGCGCGTGCGCGCGATTTGAAAAAAGGGACTTACCAAGGAACTTATTTTTCGGACGACAAGGTCATGATAACGTACAAGATACCTACCAACCGTGGGGAGTACGAAATCAAAGCAGAAGTTTTCGATGCCGAATTGAAAAAGATCAGAAAATTGACAACCATTTTCGAGTCCTCCACTATCAAAAAGAAGAACAACGATAGTGATTTGATCGGTTTTACCATCAAGCAAAACAAGGAAACAGAAGACTTGGCCATGATCTTGGAAATTGCCAACGGCCAATACAAGAACTTGAGTTTCTCGTGCATCAAATTTGACTTCAACTTGGAACAGTTTTATTCAGCTACCACTGATATTCCTGTAATCCAAACCACCAAACGAACTCCATACGGTTTGACCGGTACATACTTTTACCCGAATGACGGATTCATTTATGGAAAGCATGCTGTGCTCGAAGACAATGAGGAAACCAAGCGTTTTTGGAAAAGCGGTAAATACAAAATTGTGGTGAATCGTTTTGACCCAGAAAACGAAACTTTCGATCAATTCGATATCATGAATGACAAATACTCTCTAACCGATATCAGTTTGGTTTCGAAAGGCAGTGAAACAAGAATTGTTGGCTTTTTTCGTGACCCTACTAAGGCTTCTTCCTTTTCTACCAGTCACGGTATTTTCTCAGTAAGTTTCAATCAGCGCACCAAGGATGTGGAAGATTTTACCTTTTCCCCCTTCACAACTGCCCAATTGGATGAAATTTTTCACCGTCAAGAAATTAGTAAAAGAAAACAGCGCAAACAGGAAAGAAAGGCTTCAAGACGAACAGGCTTAGACGTAAAATCGGATGGAAAAGAGGAAGGTGTTTTTGGCGACTTGGTGATTGACGATTTGTATTTCGACGACAAAGGAAACGTTATTGTCATCACTTCCTTGATGCACAACTACACGGTAGAAACATGTACTACCACCAACGGAATTACGACTTGTAGAACCAATTATTACTGTCGCAGAACCGACATCAACACTTTATCGATCGACAAATACGGTCAAATTGAATTCGCCTCGCACATCGAAAGAAGCATTACTTACTCTGGTTGGTATCGATTCGATGTAAGCGCTACCCAAAAAGACGATCACATTTTCATTTTCTATGGAAACAACTTGATCTCCAAAGAGGATAGAAAGTCACAAAAAAAGAAATTCAAAAATTCAGCCCAGTCGGAGTTCGAATACGCCAAATTGGACCTCAAAAGTGGTGAATTGAAAAAGGACAAAATTGACATTCAACAAATCTCAAAACGCAAAAGAGACAGAAGACAATTCAATCCCAACTTAGTAGGTGTTTTTGACGGTGAAGTATACAGCTACCGTTGCAACAGCGTTGTGAACCCCATTAAAGCTGTTCCCGTGGCAGCCTCGTCCATTTTCATTTTTCCTTTGTTCGTAGTGGGCTTGAATCAGCAGTTACTATTCGATTATTACGGAACCATGATGAAGATAGAGGTGAAATAAAACACCCAATAAATCCTATTTAAGGAGTCCATATCGGGCTCCTTTTTTTTATGCAATACAACTATTTTTTTGCCGTAAAATTTTGGGATAAACCGTTAAATCTCAAAATCACCACTTCACCTCCGATTGGCACATTTCAATCAAAAGGATGGATAATTTTACGTGCCCGAATTAAAGGGTGGATTACATTACAACAATTATTCATTATGAAACAAACTATCCTAGGTCTATTACTCCTATTTACAGCAGGCCTACACACTTATGCGCAAGATGTTCAAATCGACTTCAGCAGCACGAAGAAATTAAAAGTCAACAAAGATGGCGAGGTCACCGAGTTTATTGGGGCTACGAAAAAATTGGTTTTCTCCTATAACCAGTCTATTTCGGGTGGATCATCTAAAAAATATGATAAGCTGATAGCCTATGATAAAAAGACCTTGAAAGAGGTAAACAGACTACCTGTTTATGGATACGGTACAGAAAGATTCAAGAAATTAAAAAATGCATCTATCATAGGTAAGCTCTTCACTGATAAAGAAATCATGTTGGTTTACAAAATTCGTGGTAATAAAAAAGAGGACTACGAGATTTATGGTGAAGTATGGGATGAAAATTTTAAAAACAAGATCAGCCTCAAGAAAATTACATCGGTTGCAGATTTCCTGAAAGGAAACAGTTCACGCGAGCTAATCGACATCCGAATTGTTCAGTCGGAAAACAAAAAAGAATTTGCTGCCATTATGGAATTTAGCAATGGACAAGACAAAAGCCTAACCATGTCAATCATTAAGTTTGACATGAAATTGTCGAAATTCCCTTCTTCTACAGCCGATTTGCCTATTAGTCAAATCGAAAAAAAAGCTCCTTCAAGAATGACAGGGACATACTATTACCCAGGTGATGGCTACGTCTATACAAAACATATTGTTCTCGAAGACAACGACCGAACGAAGAAAAAATGGAAAAAAGGGAAACGCAAATTGGTCATTCATCGCTTCGATTCAGAAAGTGAAAACATAGACGAATTTGAAATCAAAGATGAGGAATATTCCTTGTCTGATATTACCATCATTTCAAACGGAAAAACCACAAAAATTGTAGGCTTTTACCAAAATCCTGAATCTACTGATAAAGAGAACCTAGTACATGGTGTATTTGTTGTAGGTTTCAATTCAAGGAACAAAGAGCTCGAAGAAATTACCTTTGAAGAATTTGATCGTGAGGACTTTGAGATGATGTTCCACAGCCGAAAACTGACCCAGCTTGAACAAAAAAGAGCCGACAAAAAAGCAAAAAAGAACAAATCGGCTGCTGCTGAAAAAGATCCAACTTATAGTATGGGGGATTTGATTATAGACGATATCAAGATGGATGAAAACGGTAACATTACCATCTTTTCCTCCTTCATGGAAAATTACACAATTCAAAGATGTAGAACCTCCAACGGAGTTACGACTTGTTACGACGAGCCCTACTGTCGCAGAACCGATGTAAACGTGATGCACCTAAACAATAAAAACGAATTGGAATTTGCTCTTCATACGGATCGTACAGCTACATACAGTGGTTGGTATGTTTATGATTTGAAAACGTCTAGAACAGGTGACATGTACTATATCTACTACGGTGATTTCAGTGATTACTTGGGCTCACAAAACCGAAAAGAGGCCCGTAGAAAACGTAAAGAAGACGGAGTTATTGATTTCAAATACGCGGTCTTGGATTTGAAAAACCGAGAAATCATCAAGAAAACGAAGGCGATTGAGCAAATTTCAACCAAGAAAAAAGAGATTCGCATGATCAACGCGCAAGGAATTGATGTTATTGACGGAGAGGTTTACAGTTTCAATATTATATCGAGAATGGGATACAAGGCCATTCCAGTTTACTTGTTGATATTCCCACAATATTTCGCAATGAGCAATCCTCAAATGGTTTACAATTACTACGGTACAATTTCTAAGATAACGCCGCTATAGGAAGAATCAAAGAGACAAAGTAAAAGGAGCCCTAACACGAGGGCTCCTTTTTTCTTGCATTAACTGGGATTTTCAAAACTATGATGCGAAAACTCTTACAAAACGCACAATATCTTATCCAAGCCCACCTCCTGCTCTTTGTTTAAGCTCTTCAGCTCCACCGTTTCGTCGGTGACCATTGCCACCTTTCATGTTCCCGAAACGGTACGAAAAAGCGACTGTCGCCACTCTTGTTTCGCGTCGAACCTCAAAATATTCGTCATACCCAGTGAAGGCTACGTCGGCGAAAATCGGTTGTGTATAAAACAAATCGGTTACATTCAGTCGAAGGGTTCCATTGCCATCCAAACAACGCCATTGGTAGCCCAAGCCCACTCCTCCTCTCGGACGAATTCGATCGAAAGCATAGACCTCTCTGGATTGAATCATACCCGTTACTTCAAACGAATGTGCTTTCCCAACGCGTATTTGATTCACCATTTGTGCATTTCCGTTCCAGGTTCCTGCATTCTGCAATTGAGTGCTCGCTGCATTACCCGAATACAAAGCCTGGTATCCTCCCAAATCCAATCGTAGGTTGTACCATTTCGATAGATCAAAAGGCAGGCTCGCATTCAAGTAGATCAACTCTGTTGCAAATAGATTTACATTGGTCTGGACCGTCACATTTGGATTCACAAAGGATGGCGCAATGATTTCAATGATGTTGTTCGACGTGCGCGCATAGCCTCCCTGAAAGAAGAATTTGCTTTTAAAGGTATAAGCCAACTCTGCTGTATAAGTGGTCTGTGGACGCAAATAGGGATTTCCCTCGCGATACGTGGTCGGATCCAAGTAAAACTTGAAGGGGTTTAACTGACCATAACCCGGTCTTTCGATTCGGCGGTTGAGATTGAGGTCGAAATGATGCTCTTTCCACGGGGAATACCCTACACTGGCTGATGGAAACAATTGAAAGTAAGATGTATCGAAAGACTGATTGTTGGTCAACTGAATGCCCTCAATTTGTGTGTTTTCTCCTCTCAAGCCAAGATTGTAACTCCATTTATCCAACTTTTTCATAAAGCTGATATAGGCTGCAGAAATTTGTTCTGTGTACAAAAAGTGGTTGCTTTTGGTGGAATCGAGAACAGAGGAATTGTTGCTTCGATCGTAGAATTTCACATCGTTATCGGCTTCCACATAGGACACTTTTCCTCCATAAGCCAATTGACTCTTGGCAAAATTTCTTTCTCGATCAATTTTAAAGGCGAAAATGTCCAATTGACCAGACAGGTCTCCAAACAGGACATAAGGCGCTGCAATGGGTTCTTGTTGATTGTTGTAAAAAGACGTCGCAATATCTTGGTTGGAAACATTTAAAAATTGTGCGTAATCGGCATCTAGGTTCAAAGAGGAACGAAGGGTATCTGTCTGCAAGGAATAGGTTAAGTTCGCCCCCATGTTAGACCAATTATTAAACCCACCAATATCGGTGATGAACATGGAGGTCTTGTTTTGATTTCCATCCAATACATCTGAAAAATTCTGCCCGCTTCTGGTAAAACCGTTTTGGTTGCCGCTGAGGGTTAACGCAATCGTTTGATTGTCTTTAATTTGATATTCCGTGCCGAATCGTGCCATGTGACTTTGAAATGGAAAGGTCATGTAGTTTTCTTGGTCGTATACCAAGTACAAACTATCCTGCTCGTAAAATTTCCGGTTGAGTCGAAGGTCATTGAATCCTTTGCGGTAACTATAACCGTAGATGAAAAAAGTAGACCAACTTTTACTTCGGTGATTCAATTGAAGACTAGCGCCGTATTTTGGATAGAAGCCATGTCCAGCATTTACCGTAATGCTACCATTCGTTCCAAAGCGTGCATCTTTTTTCATGATGATATTGATAATCACCACGCCTTCAGCATCTTGTGCTGCACCAGGATTGGTTAAAAACTCAATTTTTTCAATGGAAGAAGAGCCTATTGCTCGCAAGTAATCGGCTAGGTCACTTCCCGACATACGAAGTTGTTTGCCATTGATTTGTACCATCACTCCAGACTTCCCATTGACCAACAACTGATCATTGGAATTGGCCACCACGCCTGGAGCTTTGGAAATTACTTCCCATGCCGATGATCCTGTGGCTTGCAAACTTTGTTCAACGTTAAAAATCATTTTACCCGGCTCCCGTTCTATGACCTGTTTCGCCGCTCTTACCTCTACTTGATTCAACTCCTTGGTTGAAGACTTGAGAACGATAGGCTCCAATGTCAACGATTCCCGCAAGGAAATAGGAGCTGACAAATACGGTTCGTAAAATGGATTTCGTATGGCCAAAAGGTAGGTCCCCTCTTTTAGGTTTAAAGAGAAAGCTCCCTTCTTGTCGGTAAGTTCCGTCATCACCAAGTTGGTGTCTGCGCCAAAGACATAAATCAATTCGTCGGAAACCGCTGCGCCGTTCAACTCCACTTTGCCCGAAAGCACATCTGTAGCTTGTGCAATACCGGAACCGATCAGTGAAAAAAAGGAAATTGTAAGCAAGCTGTTTATCCAAGACATAACCAAGACATTTGCGAACTAAAGTAGAAGAATTTTGTACTTGCTAAATCGCATTTAACATTTATTTGATATATCAAATATTGATTTAACAAAGTTTTGAAAATCTATGTTAATTAACCTAATTTTAATGCGACCTTAAAAGAATAAGATTATAGGCTTCTTTCGTATCTTTGCAGCCCTGTTACCGTGAAAACAAATAAACCTTATTTACGTTAATAAACTCATGAGCGAATTAGAGAATATCGTTTTTTACCACATTGATCGCGCCATTCGTTCATACAGACATTTAGCGCAGCAGCGCTTCAAAAGTGAGGGGATTGAGGTTACTGTTGACCAATGGATTGTAATGAAGTGTTTGGTTGAAAACCCTGAAAGTACCCAAATGGAATTGGCCGAAAAGGTTTTCAAGGACAATGCGTCGGTTACACGTATTTTGAATTTATTGGTGAAGCAGAAGTTGATACGACGCTCTCCTTCCAAAAAAGACCGAAGAAGAACGGATTTAACGATTACGGAGGCGGGAATGAATGTAATTGAGAAAATGGCTCCGATTATCGAGGAAAACCGCGCAAAGGCCTTGGCAGGACTAAGCAAGGAAGAAATAGACTTGATTCGCAAAACGATGAGTCAAATTCAAAAAAACTGTACGGAATAAAAAAGGTCCTGATCAACCGACCAAGACCCTATTTGTGGTTAAATGTACTTTTTTATTAATCCTTTATTTCGCAATCAATGGTGCTTGTTGTGGTATTACCATTAACCGTATTGGTCGTTGTTGCATCTCCTTGATCGCATGCTTCTTTGTTCTTTTCTTCGCTTCCCTCATTGATAGTACTTGAATCGCGATAGGTTTCCTTTCCGTTGTCTTTATAAACGCATTCGCAAACTTGTTTTTTTCCGCACGACAAAAAAATTAAAACAGTCAATGCTAGAGAAAGGAAGAGAATGGACTTTTTCATAGATTGGTTTTCCTCCAATTTAAGCGTTTCTATCCAAGGAAAAAAAAATAATGGATGAAGCGAAAATTCTCTTTTAATCGAACTAATTTTCTGGGGCTAAAATTGCCGAAAGAGACTTGATTTCAGCATTTGTATTGAAGGAATGTAGGCTAATACGCAGTCCTTCTTTTTCTATTTGAACGGTTGGTTCGTAAATCGCTTTTACCGCAAAATTCGAATCAATAAGTTTCGCTTCGAGATCTTTGAGACCTCTTCTATCGGAAAGTTGTATCATCTGTATGGGCGATTGATCATCTGATACGAGCATGGTTGGAGGTACTAAACTTCGAAACAGCGCAATATTCTCTTGTAATTTCATGCGGTCATTTCTTTGAGAAACGCGCTGCACATTATCGAGAGCATGTTCCATAACAGCCAGAGGAGTGGCGGTTGTATAAATAAATGAGCGCGAAAAATTGATCAGGTAATTTCTAAGATCTTCCGAACACAACCAAAGCGCACCATGAGCACCGTAGGCTTTTCCAAAGGTGATCAACCTTGTACAATCAACCCCTTCAAAAAGTCCCCTTCCCTCTTCTCCAAATACGCCAGCCGAATGGGCTTCATCGACAATCAACTCTGCTCCGTATTTTTGAACCAATTGATCAAGGACCTCCACATTGGGCATTTTTCCTGACATGGAATAAAGTCCCTCTACCACAACATACAAGCAATCTGCATGCTTGTATTTTTCCAGCTTGTGCTCCAAATCCAACAGGTCGTTGTGAGAAAACTTAAATGATTGAGCCGTTGATAGACGCAATCCATCTCGAATGCTCGCATGACAATCTTCGTCGAACAATACGATATCTCCTTTTTGAGGAACACAGGAAAAAAAACCAATATTGGCAGCGTAACCACTTTGGTAAAAGAGCCCAGCGGAGGCTTTAAAAAAATTGGCCAATTGCCTTTCTACAGCTTCCATCTGGTTGGTATTGCCAGAAATCAAACGAGAACCAGTGGCTCCTTTTAATACAACTTGGTTTTCCACTTGCGACATCCCCAAGTAGTCGTTGGAAAAAAAATCGATTGAACCCTCAAACGACAAGAGGGAACGCATGGTCCCCTCTTCTTGTCTTTTCAATAATTTATGTGCGAGTTTCGCGTTCATTTCGCTTACTCAGTAACGATTTTTCTTGGTTCAAAAGACTCGTCGCGAACTTTCATTTTCGCTTCTGCCAACTCACGAGCTCTTTCCGCTTCTTTTTGTTTGCGTGCAATGATTTTCTCATCCGGCAATGTTTGTGGCTTCTCACCATCTGCAAATGGCTCTTTTGGGATCAGTCCAAGGATATCAAACATCTCCTTGTCCTCATTGTACTCAGGATTAGGAGTCGTCAACAATTTATCCCCAGCAAAAATAGAACTAGCTCCCCCCATGAAACATAAGGCCTGCGCTTCCATAGACATTTTGGTACGTCCAGCCGAAAGGCGAACAACAGATTGAGGGAAAACAATGCGCGTAGCTGCTACCATACGAATCAACTCCCATTGCTCAATTGGCTTTTGGTCCTCCAAAGGTGTTCCATCTACAGCCACCAAGGCATTGATCGGAATTGACTCTGGTGGAGTTTCCATTTGCACGTAGCTCCACAACAAACCAACTCGGTCTTCTACAGCTTCACCCATTCCGATGATTCCACCTGAACATACGCTGATACCAGCCTTGCGTGCGTTGTCAATCGTGTTCAAACGATCCTCGTATTCTCTCGTTGAGATGATGTCTTTGTAGAATTCTGGTGAAGAGTCCAAGTTGTGGTTGTAAGCAAACAATCCAGCATTTTTCAAGCGTTTCGCTTGGTCTTCGTTGAGCATTCCCAAGGTACAACAAACCTCCATATCCAAGTCATTCACAGCTTGGACCATTTCAATAACGTTGTCGAAATCTTTGTTGTCGCGTACATCTCTCCAAGCAGCTCCCATACACAAACGAGAAGACCCGTTTGCTTTGGCATTCTTCGCCTGCTCGATCACTGTTTCTACCGACATCAATTTGTGCGTATCGATATCTGTATGATAGCGAGCCGCTTGCGGACAGTATCCACAATCTTCTGGACAACCTCCGGTTTTGATGCTCAGCAAAGAGGACATTTGTACCTCTCTTGGGTTATGGTGAATTCTATGAATGGTTGCGGCCTCAAATACAAGCTCCAATAAGGGCTTTTTGAATAACTCTGAGATCGCTTCTTTTGAATTGTAATTTGGATTTACTTTCATGTGATAAACTTGTTCAAGCGCCACAAAAATAGCATTTCTGCTAGGCTTTTGGACTATTTAATCAATAATGCGGTGCAATACGCCTTAATGGCTCTTCTTTCACCAAATGAATCTACTTTCTCGTGGGTTGTTGCCTTCAGCGAAATGCGATCCTCCTCCACTTCTAGAAGGTTTGCAATCACTTTTTGCATCTTTTCGATATGTGGATTTACCTTTGGTTTTTCCAATATAACGGTACAATCCATGTTGGAGATGCGATAGCCTTTTTCTCGGATCAGTTGAAAAACATTTTTCAATAAAATCTTACTATCTATTCCTTTGTATTGAGGGTCTGTATCTGAAAAATGATAGCCAATATCGCGAAGATTCAAGGCTCCTAGCATAGCATCACAGATGGCATGCAAAAGGACATCCGCATCCGAATGTCCCACAGCACCTAAATCACTTTCCAATTGAATTCCACCCAACCAAAGTGGGTAATTCTCGGCTAATTGGTGCACATCTACACCGAAGCCTACTCGGATATCCATATCTTATTCTTGTTTTCCTAGCACCATTCTAAAGGAGAAACGCAAGGTATTCGCCAAAGGGCTGTTGCGATTTCCTACTGCTAATAGGTAGGACATGTCGATGTTAAAGTTGTTGTATTTCAAACCAAAACCGAGGTTCATAAACTGACGACCTCCTTTGGTTCTATTCTCGTAGAAAAATCCAGTTCGCAAAGCTAAAAGATCGTTGTACCAATACTCCAATCCAGTCGCAATATTAATCTCTGCCAACTCCTCTTTCAAACGAGAGTTTTTGGCAACTACGTAGGTACCGTCATCGTTCGTTTCGATGTTCCCTTGCTGATCTTTAACAGGCGTACCTGGTGCGTCATAAAAGGACTGAACCATTCCTGAGATAACCCCTACATCGTTGTTACGTCCAGCCAAAATTTGACCCGTTCCATTGTCGACAATCGGTGGAGTCGGCACCAACAAGCGCTGCAAATCAGTTGACCACGTAATGCTGTTGTAATCATCAAAATCAAACTTCAAAGCATTTCCGATTTTCAAATTCATCGGTATAAAATCTCTGGTGTTCAACTCCGAATAAGATACCTTGTTACCAATGTTGTTAATGGTAGTTGCAAAAGTATACTCACCGCGAGTAGAACCATAACGAACATTGTCGTTGTAATAGGTAAAAGACAAATCAGATGCCCCAGCAATAGCCGGTTTAGAAATAACTCCTCCTTGCGGAATACCACCTGTTAAGTTGGAATAGGCAAATTTTCCGTTGACACCGATGGCCATTTTCTCCGACAAACGGAAACCATAAGCACCCGTTAATTCCCATTCACTCGGCTTGTCTGTTCGAATGACCTGTGCCTCGTTGGTTGTGTAAGTAATTTCACCTAGGTTAAAAAAACGTATAGCTCCACCAAAGACATGACGGTCAGAGATTTGATGATATCCTGAAAGGTAAGACAAATGAATGTCGTTGGTAAGCTGACGCAACCACGGCACATAAGAAAGGCCCAATTCGGTTCTTTCCTTTGCAAAGATCAATGCTGAAGTGTTCCAGTAAATAGAAGCAGATGTTCCACTCAAAGCCGTACCGGCATCTCCCATTCCCCCGGCTCTACTATCTGGTGTGATAGACATAAAGGGCAGTGATGTGGTAATAGCATTTAATTGTAAGTCATCCTGACTTGCTCCTCCATTTTGAGCAAAAATGCCCATTTGTGAGGTTAAAGCAATTATAGCGACAAAATGTTTGTACATAATGAATTTTGAAGTTTCAAATATACGTAAATGAAGACGTTTTATTGTTACGGTTATTTTAAGATGACTAATTTTTCCATTTTCTCGGCCATATCTCCTTCGTCTGTGCGAATTGAAAGACGATAAACATAGACTCCTTTGGCCAATTGATCACCAAAATCATCCTTTCCATCCCAAGGAATTCCATTGGATCTGAACCCAGATGTATTCACAGTTTCGTTGATTGTTTTTACCAATTTTCCCGACACTGTGAAAATCTGTATTTGCGTTTCGAGTACAGTGTTTACCTGATTGTGCTCGAAGAAAAAGTCCGTTTTAGTCGTAAAGGGGTTAGGGTAGTTCAAAACATGATCCAATTCTGGTTTTTCCTTGGCCTTCACTACAAACTTCAATGAAGCCTCCGATGAATTGTTGTTCACATCCCAAATCTTGAAGGTTAGCGTATGCTCGCCTGGTTCAATTGTGGGCATAGAAAATTGAATACTTCCTCTCTGATAGTTATCGAGTCCAGCGACATAATAATCGTTTAGCACATATGGCTCGTCAGTCTTTCCATCTATAATTAAGGTAATGTCATGACCAATACCATTTCCAACCGCATTGATACCGTTATCGTCGAAAACATCTGCCAAAAATATGGGTGTTTCATTGGTAATACCACCGTCCACAAAGTTCTTGTCGTTCAGGTATAAATCGATTTGTGGCCCAACGTTATCCGCTATTCCATTCGGGTTAGATCCACCAATCACCACCTCCTCGTTTACTCCCATGGCATCACTGGTCGAATTGTTTCCATAAAGACTAATCTTTCCCTTACCAAAACTATAGTCAATATCCTTGGGCACAATAAAGGTCATGCTGAAAGTACCGTTTACGATACTCGCCTTGCCTTTGTACAAGGCATTTTTCTGCAATTCAAAGGGAATAACGGGCGATTGAGCATCCTGACCAAGTGTATTGAATGTTTTTGGTTTATCATAAACAGTCGGACTTGCCACACCATTGAAATCATTCAACAAATTTCCAAATTGATCTTCCATATGCCCCACAATGGTGATCTTATCGAGGGCACGAATGGTATCCATTTGAGCCGAACTTCCGTCTCTGTAAACGCTGTCTAGTACCATTTTCAAGCGTGGCATTGCAATGCGCAAGGCAGGGTCGCCAATTAAGGTAAAGCTGCGTTTGTTGTCTTGCACAGACCCTAACCCATTCTTGGTTCTCTGAATGATTTCGCCAAAGGTCAATGGTAAGGAATCATTGTCACGTTCAAAAACGTGTTGAAAGAAGCTTTTTCCCGTTTGGGTGTTGACCGAGAAATAAACCGAACGCGTTGTTGTCATCAAGGCGATGGAACCCCCTTCTGGATTGAGCGACACCCATTCTCCGGCAGATATGCGGCTTGGGTCATCAAATTTGGTAAACTCACAAGTTGCCGATACCATTAAGTTGAGAGCATTGCTATTTTTCCAGGCTTGAATTTGAGGTACAGTTATTACTCGTTCCTCAGCCACACCTACTTCTCCACCATGACCGACATAGTTCACCACCAAGGCACCACGTCTGATTCGATCATTGATAGCATCTACCACATCTGGGTAACGCTGACCTCCAGCATTGGAGATTTGCTTATACGCATCGAGGTAAATTTTGTCCACATTCATTTCCTTTCGCTTCGCCTTGGCTATTGCATCTTGAGGTTCGGTATCTTGTAAGATAAAGTAACCGCTCTCCTCATCATCAGCAATCTGAACGTACTTTGTACGCCAATCTCCGTAGGTAGAACGCGTATTGGCAACCGGACAGTCACATACACCTGGATCGGTGTAAAAAGAAGATCCATTTTTGATGTAGTGTTCAATTTTGTCGACTTGCTGCTTAGCAATTGTATTATCGGAAATCAATAGACGTCCAACACCAATATCCAATAAATCCGAATCATTGAATCCTTCATTGTCGTCTAAAAACCCGAAGAAATCATCCGAAACAAGAGCTCGTATATGGTCTTCAGAATTCAAAACTTGATAGGTCATGACATAATTGGACGCACTCACCCTTTGTTTGGGGTCATAAATTCCATCACCAAAAAGCAAAAGGTGCTTCGGTAGCTTTGTACCATTCGCAAGACCTCTCTGGTAAAACATGCGCATGAATTGTCGAATTGCTACAGGGTCTTGCATGCCCGATGAAAACTCATTAAAAATTTGCTCGGGTGTTACCACATGAACGGTCAAACCTTCTGATCGATGTAAACCAGCTAGGCGAGTCGCTTGACTTAAAAATGCAGCCGGCGATACAATGACCAAGTCAACTTGTTCCAGTGCATGCAAGTTCTGGATTTGGATAAATCCTTTTTTCACTGGAGCTGAAAAAGAGCTTCCTTTAAAAGCAATAAACTCTCTCAAATTATCGGTTTCCAAAATGAACTCGTGCTGTCCGTTGGAATAGGTTGCGTCAATTTTTATCGGATTTTGTTTATCCGTAACATCCCAAATTTGGACAGAGGCATCTGTATTTTGCAAAACAAAACGCGACACTTTTCCTGCCCCAACACTTTTGAGCGAACGAAAGGCATACTCGTTTCCGATCATTTTTAATTGCTGTTCAGCATTAATGGTTAGGAAATCCAAAAAAGTAACTATAGCCGGGTTGGAGCGCTGAATCGTGACGTTAATGTTGAAGTTTCCGCTATTCACTGTTTGATTTACCAAACTCTCCATACGAGTGTAATCACTTCCAGAAAAATAGAGGTTGTCGTTGTACAACACCGTTGAGCCATTTGAAATTTTAATGTTATTGCTCGCGTTGGTAGAATTGGATGCCACGGCAAAACGAATGGAGGCCTGTGAATTGGGTTGGATATTGGAAACCGTAAAGCCAAAATTCTGACTAAGTTCCGTGTCAAAAATCTCACCATACCAGCGCTGACCACCTGAAACCAAGTTTCGTTGATCCTTTTCATAATGCAACCTTTCGCTCGAGGTTGTAACCAAACTATTTACAGCCAAAGAACTTTGTCCCTGCAACTGTACAGTATTGCTCGGAATTTGGGATGAAATGTGAATGAAGTAATAAGAATAATCGCTGTATACGTTTGTCTTTCTCACAAAATTAGCCGTGCCATTGGCCACCCATCGGTGCGGACCTTTCCCGTAGAAAAGTAAATAATCACCCTCATCGAAGGTTCCATCTCCCCCATCTACCATATATAAAGCGTTACTCGCCAAATCGTCTGTACGTGGAGTTGCATTGTTCTCGTCCATCATACCTTCTCCATTACCAAAAATGTGGATGGTAGAGGATGCCAAGTTGGTTGTATTGAAGCCGCAAGCATCCAAGAATGCCTTGTCTATTTTATAAAGTCCATCCTTGGTGATTTCAAGTTTGTAGAAGGATCCTGATTTAAGAACTGAATTGGCGGCAAAATTTTTAGCAGGAATGTTTACTTGCTTTTTCAACTCCTTTACCTCAACCTCCAGATCAACGATTCGGTAAACCGAACCATTTTCGCGAACAAAAGGAAACAGTATTAGTACTCCAAAACGCTGTTTTCCTTGATTCTTCACATCCAAAACAAGGTCTAGTTGGGTTGGCACCTCGATTCCTTCTCTCGTTAAATATGCCAAGTCTTGACTCGTTGCTCCTTCCTTGGCGTATCGCTTCAGGGATAGTTGATAGTCGAAACCGGCTTTCAATTCCTTCATCGCTTCAAATTGAATTCGATTGAACTGATAGCCCTGGCCTTCAATCTGAGGTATCATTCCCAGACCATTCTGTCCTTTAGCCTCAATCGACTTACCCCAAACTATTTGTTCCTTCCATATTTCTTGAGCACCGATATATCCGGCAAAGAAGAAGGACATTATAATAAGTACATATTTAATCTCTCGAATCGTCAACATAATCTTTATCATAGGATGGAGTTCGTAGCCTTTAACGGTCGCATCAGACAATTATTTTTTACAAAGGTGTAACTTTTTGTAACGAATATGATTATACCTACGTATGTAATGAATTGAAGAAGTATAGCTTATCAGGGATTTGCTGCGTTTTAACATGACAATTCAACCGATGGTGAAAAAAAGTCGTGTACGCGCAGCTAGTATTCTGAAAAGATTAAATTTGTAGGTTCGAAAGTTTCTAAACATCATGAATAAAACGAAGCAACGCATGAAATTCTCTAAGTTTTTATTCGCCGCTGTAATGGGGGTTGCCCTTATTTCCTCGTGTGCGAGAGAACGTTCTTCTAATACGGGTTGGGAATACAACAATCCGAATAATGGAGGTTTCCAAAAAGTCCCTTTTGTGGATCAAGAAACTGGACCTGGTCTAGTATTGGTTGAAGGAGGTACCTTTACTATGGGACAATCCGAAAACGACGTAATGTTTGACTGGAACAACCGTCCAGCACGCGTTACCGTTTCCTCTTTTTACATGGATCAAAC